>SFJN01000115.1 GCA_004555055.1 Bacteroidales bacterium
TTTGCCAGCCGGATGCTTTCCTCATATGCTTTCTTCAAGTCGAGGTTCATCAGTTGCTCCTGCATAGAACAGCCTTTGGCAGCAATCCCTTCATCAAACAGCAGCTGGTTCTCTATCTCTGTCACCGTAGAGCCTTCTATGGCTGTCGAGTGGGTAATAAGAGAATAGAGATAGAACTTGTCATAGTCCATCTGCTCAGTTATTCCGAGTCTTATATACTCGTCAAGCACCTGTATCAGTTGTTCCCTTAGATTCATAATAATTGCGTCACTTTATTTTCCCGAATTCGCATACCGTCTCTGCTGCTGCCGACGGCCTGTGCTTGTTCTTGCGCATCAGAGGTGTCTGTTTCTAATCAGAGGTGTCTGTTTCTAAAATGTCTTGTGCGATGTTCAGACATTTGGAAATCTTTATTGCGACAAGTTGAGGTCTCCTTTCATCACTACTTCTCCTTGTGGGTTAACGCCTCGAGTCCCTTGATGGCAAACTCATCGCCGGTGAGCTGCCCGATGAGGGCGGCAAGCTGCTGCTCCGACTCTGCAATGCCTTGCTCGATGTCGTTGTAGGTGACGGCATACTTCGCGTTGAGTGCTGTGATGGAGTCGGCAAGCCTTTGGATGATGGCATCGGGCAAGGCCTCGATGGCAGAGGTGACAGGGGTAATCCACTTCAGTTCGAGGAAGTGGCTGATGCCCTTCATGTCGAGCCCTTCGATGGCCTTGATGGTCTTTTCCTCAAGGGTCAGCCTGTCTGTCTTTATCTGTGCACTCTTCGCCTTCTGCTCGTTCTTGAGACTGACAATGTCCTTGAGCAGGGTCTTGATGTCTTCGTCCACCTCAGCCTTTGGCTTACTGTCGGTGGTAATCTCTTTAAGGATGAGGGCGTTGTCCTTCTCAGCATCAAAGTACTTTTCTGTATCTTCCATGCCAAGGAGTTCGTCGCGGACGGCATCGATCTCGCCGTCAATGGCCTCAATGCGGCTCTGGAGGGCGTCGATGGCGTCAAGGTCTGTCTGGAAGAGGGTCTTCTGTACGAGGTCGAAGGGAATGATGCGCCCCTTCAATCCGTCGGGCACCTCCTTCTCCTCATCGTCGTTCCTTTCCTTCGCCATCTTGGTCTTTACCTCCACCACGTTGCAGGCACCGAAGCCCTCGGTCTGGATGATTTCCACATCGCTCATGATGCCGGTCCAGTGGTCGGCAAGAATCTGATAGGCGGCATACTTATCTACAAGGGGGAAATCCTCGGCACGGCGGAAGATGTCGGCAGAGATGCTGTCGCTCTCCACCACTTCCTTCACATCCTCCACATGGTCGATGAGTCGCTGGCGGAGCATCACCTTGAAGTCGGCAAAGGCCTGTGCGAAGCGCGCCTTGAAGTCCAGCACATCGCTGTTTGCCTGTATCGCCCCCGCGATGTCCCCGACCCTGACGGACGAGTAGGGACAGTCCTTCCCGGGGGCGAAGACCTCTGACCGAAGCGAGGGGAATGCCTCCCAATACTCGCGGAGGTCGGCAATCTCGCTGTCAGGGATGCCGCCGAACATGGTGGCGTAGATGTCGTACTTCACAGGCGCTTCGCTGCTGTCGACATAGCGGGGAATGTTGAGGTTGTACTCGTTGCGGCGAATCTCGTCGCGGGTTACCACGCGGGAGAAGCCCGGAATGTCCTTGCGTTCGCGGTAGGTGTCGGCAATCTTCTTCACATCGCAGGCACGGAGCCTGTTCTGCTTGCCGTCCTTCACGAAGCCCTTGCTGGCATCGATGATGAGGACACCCTCGTTGCCACGGTTCTTCTTCAGCACCATGATGAGGGTGGGGATGCCTGTTCCGAAGAAGATGTTGGCGGGCAGACCGATGATGGCGTCGATGTTGTTCTTCTCAATCAGGTTGGCACGGATCTGCCCCTCGGCCTGACCCTCCTCGCGGAGTTCCAGGGGCAGCATGTTGCCGTCCTTGTCATAGACCTTCGGAGCCTTGCCCCGGAACAGCACACCGTGAGGCATGACGATGGTGAGGATGCCGTCCGGCTTCAGGTGGTAAAGCTCGTGGAGGAGGAAGGCATAGTCGGCCTTGGTCTTCGGAGCAAGACCATACTGTGCGAAACGCGCGTCCATCTCCTTCTTCTTCGGGTCCCAATGCTGGGAGTATGGCGGGTTGCTGACCACGGCATCCACAGCCAGGGGCTTGTCAATGTCGGAGCCTTCCTCGTGGAGGGGCCAGTCCTCGTCGAGGCTGTCGGCACATTTGGTGACGATGTTCTGGGGGATGATGCCACGCATCACAAGGTTCATGCGGGTAAGGTTGTAGGTGTTCTCCTTCAACTCCTGTGCATAGTACTTCACCTTGTTCTTGCCCTGGATGTGCTTGCTCACGGCCTTGCCGATGGTGATGAGGAGCGAACCGGAACCCGAGGTGGGGTCGTAGATTTCGAGCGACTCCTTGTCCTTATGGTGTTCGGCCACAATCTCCGACATGATCATCGACACCTCGTGGGGCGTATAGAACTCACCGGCCTTCTTGCCGGCACTGGCAGCGAAGTTGCTGATGAGGTACTCATAGACGTAGCCCAGCACGTCGTAGTCCTGCGAGCCGTCGGTAGGGATGTCCTTGATGAGTTTGATGAGACCGTTCAGCGCCTTGGTCTGCGAATTCGTGCTGTCGCCCAGCTTGCTGAGGCCTCCACGCAGCGTCTTGAAGATGCCTTCATAGACCGATGCATAGTTCTCGCTGGTCAGACGTTCAAAGCTGTTGAGTGCTTCGCTCAATGTCTGCACGCTGAAGTTGGAATCTTTCTTGAGCCATGTGCTGAACAGATACTTGTATTCGATGAAGAAGCCGATGTGCTCCTGGCATTCGGTAATGGCATTCCTCATGTTCGGGTCCTCGTAGTTCTCCACAAGTTCCGGCAGTTCGTCCTCCTCCCAGTCGCATACCTCCCTGAAGTATTTCACCTCAGTATCGGAGAGGAACTTGTAGAAGATAAGACCCAGGATATAGTCCTTATACTCATTGGCATCAATCTTGTTGCGCATGTTATTCGCAGATGCCCAGATTCTGTTTGCCAACTGTTGCTTGTTCATATTCTTTATGTGCTATTGTTATTCTTGGTGCAAAGCTACTTTTTATCTGTGCGGTCATTCTGCACAGGGGAAATATTTTTTGTAGTTTTCCGCTATTTTATCCGCAATCTGTTGTCTTAACCACGCTGGTTTGAGGACTTCCACCTGCGGTCCGAAGAAGAAAATCTGCGATTCAAGTTCCTTGTTTGGGCGCACATGAAGCCGTATGATATGATGCTCTTCATCAATCACCTCCTGCGAAGGGTGGATGGGCTTGGAGAGGATGTAGGGGAAACGGGCTTCGTCAAACTTCAGTTCAACGTCTTCCGGTTGCGGATGGTCTTTGGGCACTGTCACACCTACCACATCCTTGTAGTATGCATTGAAGTCGTACTCCTTGTTCTCGATAAAAGGTACATCAACGCACGAGAACTTCACAATACGGTCGAGGGCCTTATTGGTGAAGCGTGTTCCTTTGTCTGTTTCTTCCAGACCAAGGAGGAACCACCGGTTATTGTACTGCTTCAGGTGGTAAGGATGCACAACCGTGTTGTACTCGACATGATAGAAAGAGCGATACAGCACCCTAATGGGTTGATGGCGGATGGCACAGTCTATCAACTCACTGAGGAACTCCAGCCCCTTAAGGTTTTCGTTCTGACCAAACGAGACCAGATGTTCCTTGTTCGGTTTCACTCCGAAACGAATCTCGAGGTGCGAAATCACCTCTTCCAGCCATCCGTTACCGGGAATGCCTCGGAAACGGCCGAGCATCTCGATGGTGGAACGGAGCTTCTGCGTCTCCTCGTTGCTCAGGTCGGTGTTGAAGATGGAGAACCCGGGGTCGGAATAGCGGTAGTAGCATTTCTTCCCTTCGTAGGGGACTGCCACGATGGGAGCGTTGTAGGCCATCCGGTCCTTCATGTAGCGGATGTCCTCGCGGATCTGGCGCACACTGATTGCCGTGCCGCACAGGTCGGAAAGGGCACCGTTGACCTTGTGGAGGAGGTCGTCGATGAAGAAGCGGTGAGTGAAGTCGCTGAAACAGCGGTCGAGTATCTGATATCGCAACAGGGCGTTCTTGTTGGTGGGCATAGGGTTTCGCTCTTGTTTTCCTTGGTATTATGGCATGGAGGACGGTTCAATGTTCTACAAAATTAAACCTTATTCTGAGAAAAACCGGTATGACGCCTGTAAAACACACAAAAGAAAGCCGAAAAACGACCGATTCGTCTGCACATCGGCCCGAAAAACGTGTTTTTATATCCGCATCTGTGCAGATAGGCTGCAACGTTGCGGCGTGGCCTTGCTAAAGAGCCAGACACTGAAGCCTTGGGGTGATGGGCTCGGGAGAGCATAAAAAGGTTAAGAAAACACCCTTTAAATGATATCCTGCGTTGTATTAGACTAAAAAACGACGCAAAAAATGCGTCGTTTTGTGAATATGAATAAAAAGATACAAATTTCGCATGCCCACATGTTTTCCCCGAGAACGCCCCGAACCGAAGGTCGCCGGCCGAAGGGAACGCCCCTATTGGGGCGTGCTCTGCCAATCACGTGGGCATGCGAAATTTGTATTATATTATCACACGGACAGTCACGGATGTCCACGGACGACACGCGGAGTATTATATTTTCACACGGACAATCGCGGATGTACACGGACAACGCACGGATGATTATATTGTCACACGGACAATCACGGATGTACACGGAATTTTAACGCCAAAACTTAATCCAACACGTCCCATTTTTCGTTTATAGCGAGCTTAAGGTATACCCCAATACCCGTTTTAAGCTCGCTATAAACGATTTTTTCAGGATGGCATTCCATAGGAAACGCTTGTCAGGCCTGCCTATTTGGCATGGTTTTGCTCCGTCACGACTCGTCTATATTTCAGTACTTACGCAATACCAAGCAGCTCTATCTCAAAAATGAGCGTAGAACCTCCGGGGATGCCGGGCTGCGAGAACTTGCCATAGCCCATCTCGGCAGGAATATAGACCTCCCATTTGTCGCCCACACACATCTGCTGCATAGCGATTATCCACCCCTCAATGAGGTCGCACAGACGGATGGCTAACGGTGCACCGCCACGGCTGCTGTCGAACCGCTTGCCGTTGATGGTGCGTCCTGTGTAATGGGCTGTGACGATGCTTCGGGGTGTGGGATGCTTTCCGTCAGCATTGCCCGCTGCCAACACCTTATAATAGATGCCTTTGGGGAGCGGTTTTACGCCCTCTTCCTGTGCTTTTGCTGCCAACCATTCTTTGTTGGCTTGTGCGTATTCTCTTTTATTCATTGTTCACAATTATGGGATGTTCTATAACAAGTACACCTTTCGTCCTTAAAAATGTTTAACTTCACACTTTTTCGTCCTTAAAAATGTAAAAACTCACATTTTTACGTCCTTAAAAGTGTGGTAAGCATAGATTTCCATCCGTCCACTACATTGTTTACTGACACTAATTCACGCCCTCTTCCTGTGCTTTTGCTGCTTTAATTGCAAGATGATGATGAGGGGTATGCCATACTTGGCTTCGTCCGTTGAATTTTCTGTGCATCGTCTTGTGATGTCAAATCCGCATGCCTGCCCATGCCCCTATGCTGCCACCTCTGGCTGCCATGGTCAAGAGTGTAGCCTCTGATATGCGCCATTTGTCCTTCTTGGCTTTGTACTTGTCCATAGCGTAGAGCAAGAATGTCACAGCGTTAATGGCAAACAGGTAATATAGAGAGTATTGATGCATATTCCCAAAGACTACTTTAGATATACAACTCGTTTTCTTTCCTGGTAGCACAGACTCTTTTCAGGCCTTGTGTTGCCAGGAAATGCATCACCATTCCTATGCCTCTGCTCCCTGTTGGGCAAACTGATACGCACTTCATGCAGGATATGCACTTGGCGGCATCCACCAGCTTGGGGTCGGTGAGTGGGATGGCATCGGCCGGACACTGCCGGGCACACACGCCACAACGGTTGCATCCGCGCTGGCCTTTCGGTTGGGGGACCTTGCCACCTTGCTTGTAAGGACGATTGCCAGGCACCTGCGGCAGGGTGCAGTCATGGCCTTCGGCCTTGTGCATGATGTCAGCACTGAATTGCAGGAGCGTCTGCTCATCATCAGCATCGGGACGGCCTTTACCGTATTTCCTGATGATACTGTGTTCGGCTACAGCTGCCACTGCGGCAATCACACGGAAACCTGTCTCCGATGCCACATCCTGCATCTCCAGCAACGCATCGTCGTAGGCACGGTTGCCGAAGACGGCCACCACCACACACTTTGCCCCGTGGGGATTCACCATGCGCAGACGTTCTACAGCCAATGCGGGCACACGCCCGGCAAAGACCGGCAGGGCAATGACAACCAGGTCATCCTCATGGATTTCGGGCAATTGGATGTCAGCGGCCTTGACGCACAGGTCGGTCACCGCGCCCTCTGCCCTCATGCCACGGCATAGCATTTCGCTTACTCGTCGCGTCCCTCCTGTGGGACTGAATATGATTTGATGTGTTTTCATGTTAAGGGATGTTCTATAAATTAGCTTGAGACAGTTTTCGAGCTATCACGCAGTAGATTTCTGTCCTGCGAACACGCGCATAGCGGGCTATGTAAGTGTTTAAAGGAGAGAAAGACACAAGTGAGAGTCTGAAAAGTGGCCAAGCATAAGAACACTTCCTAATTGAATAATAAACTAATTTATAGAACACCCCCTTACTCGCTTTATGGGGTGTACGTCCCTTTAGGGGATTCCGTCATTCTTACCAACGGGATGACAAAAATAAGGCTTTTCCCTCATAAACAAGCAGTTTATCATGGATTATCACCACCACGGCATATAAAATCCCCGAAAAACTGCCGCTAAACTACCGAAGTTGCTGGGGAGGGCATGCCCGGGTTTCTGCCACATTCGTCTGTTCCGCTCCGTCCTCTCCGACCATAAAACGGGCAGAATTCCCTTTCATGGCGTTTTTCCAACGGCAAAAATTGTACAGCTCGGTTTTATTCCCTACTTTTGTCCGACAAATGCCCTGGCTGTCAGCCAGCCTTAACAATCCTTTAGCACTTCCCTGCCCATGATTTCCATCCTCATGCCCGTCTACAATGGTGCCCCGTACCTCCGCGAGAGCATCGGTTCCGTCACGGCCCAAACCTCAAAGGATTGGGAGATGATTGTCCTTGACGACGGTTCTACGGACAACAGTTGGGAAGTGCTCCAGGAACTGGCAAAGGAAGAACCCCGCATCCGCCTTTTCCAGAAAGCAAACGACCCGGACGGAAATGTGGCACGCAACATCCGGTGGATGTGCGGGAAGGCACAGGGCGACTATGCCTTTTATATGTCGCAGGACGACACGATTGCCCCCGACTGCCTGGAACGCCTGTCCCGACGTGCTGCAGAAACGGGAGCCGACATCGTGCTCCCCGACATGCTGCTGCGCTTTGCCGACGGACAGACGGGCGAATGGCCGTGCAGCTATCCTCCGGACGGCGACTACGACCGCATCATGACTCCCCGCGAAGCCTTCTACGAGGCTGTCGACTTCCATCTGCATGGTTTCGGACTGGTGCGGATGGCCCTTATGGCCGACGAGCGAAACGATACGAGCTATTATGACAGCGACGAATACAACAGCCGTATGCAGTTCCTCTGGGCCAGGAACGGCATCGCATTCGCACCGACCACATTCTACTATTATCAGGGCAATCCCGATGCCATCACGCACCGGTTCCACGTCCGCCGGTTCCAACGATTGAAGACCCACATACTCCTGGCCCAATCATTCGAACAGGAATTCACAGACAGCCATCGCCGTCTGCGACTGAAAATGCAACTCATCCGGACCTACATCACCATGACGCACCTCTACTTCACCCACGGCCAGGAGATGACGGATGAGGAAAAGACGAAGGCACGCCAATGCTTCCGGGAGTTTGAACGCCACATATCGTTCAACGGGTTCCGCCGTGCCGTATGGCAACGTCTGAACAACTATGAGCGCGCCTTTGCTGCCGCATATTTTCTGCTGGGCTCAGCACTTCCACTGCAAGGCATCTACCGTCTGCTGCACAGCCCACATCGATAAAGAATTGCCGTCAAGGCTACTCCCCTTAAAAAAAAAGTTTTTGAAAAAATCCTACATTTCCTACACCAGCACCCCAAATATCCTGGTTTTACAAATCATTTCGGGTGTAGGATAAGGTGTAGG
>SFJN01000116.1 GCA_004555055.1 Bacteroidales bacterium
AGTATATTCTTATCGACAAGATCCTGTATGTCGCGTATGGCGATGTCCTTCGAACATTATTCGTACTTTGTGCAACATAAAACAGTGGCTAACGTCGCAAATTCTACGACAAAGATACTGGATTAATGTCGAATAGCCGAACAAATCTGCAAATTACCACATATTATGCGACGTTTTTAGTCAATAATCGTCGGAAGCTTTCTTCCGAAGACTAAAAAAGGACCTGCCCCCAAACGGACAGGTCCCTTTCATTATATAAGAGTGCTAATTTACTCTTCTACGGCTGCTTGGGCGTCAGTTTTGCCACACCTTTTTCCACCGGTTGCCGTCCCAGTCGATGCGCAACCCCTTATGCTGGGGCGATGTACGTCGGCCGTCGGGCAGGAGGGAGTATGGACGGTCCGTGGCAGGAGCCGAAGCGGCATCGATGGTAATGTGTCGGATGCCAGTTTTTTCGCCGATATGCAGGGCCATGGGGCTCCAGGTGTCGAACTTGCCGTCGCCGTCGCTGTCGGTGAGGCCTGTGGTGCCGTTGGGGACAAACTGCAGCACCTCTTCCGCCCACTTTTCCACCAGGGGGTCGTCGGCGGTGCCGATGCCAGTGATGACCTTGAAGCGGATGGTCTCGCCCTCCTGCTCACCGAAGACAGCCATAATGGCCACGTTTTCGAAGTCGCCGGCCTTCAGGGGATGCGGTTCCGGACATTGGTTTCCCACCACATATCCACTCTCGTTGACCGCCACGATTTCGCAGTCGTCGAGGAGCTTATCGCCATCCCACACCTGACAGTATACGAACGAGTTGATGTTGTATTTGCGGTGTTCGCTCTCGTAACGTTCGAGATTCTGGATGGGACGCCATCCCACTTCCTGCTCCCATCCAATCTGTCCGTAGCGCCGGTAGCCCTCGGTGTCGCGGTAGTCGTTGCCGTCGGTTACCTCGCAGGCTTCGGCCTTGGAGCCGTATTGGTCGCGGATGCTCTGAGCCTCCGCCCCCGCAGCCATGCCGAAAAGCACGACTGCGGAGATGAGGATTCTGGATTTCATGGTTCAGGCTTATTGATTGACCATCACTTTCGCATTGCCCCGAATCACAACCTGTGTGGGGAGTGTCCGTTCGATGCGCTGTCCGGCAAGGTTGTAGGTATGTCCATCGCCCTCGGAGCCATCGACAGCAATCTCGGAAATGCCGTTGGGGTTGCTGAGGTCGATGAGGAGCGGTGCACTGAAGGTACCTACCATGAGGTCGTCGGCATAGCAGATGACTCCGGGAACAGTGTAGTCCCAGCCGTCGATGGTGACGACGAAGCGGAGCATATCGCCTGCGCCTTCACCGGCCACGGTGATGAAGTGGCGGCCTTCGACGGTGGCGGTGCTGAGCGCACGGAGGTTATTTTCAGCGTCAACCACGCTTACCGTTGCGTCGTGGCGTTCCGTACCGTTAAGGTCGAGCACGGTGGCAATGACGTTCATGTTGCCGGGATATGCCGAAGCAATTTCCTGAAGCTGCATGTCGGCAGTGCCAAGACTGCGGAGCGGAGCCACATTGCTCATGGAGCTGACGGCAGGATAGCGGAAGGTCTTGGGCGCACCGTACTGCGAACAGTAGAGGTAACCCACTCCGCCTTCGAGTGCGCTGAGTGTACCAACCCATTCCGACTCGTTCCAGGTTGCAAAGGCGGTCTGGCTCTTCATCACGTCGCCCTCTTCGGGATCGAGGTCGGCAAACGCCTCGTTGAGGGTAATGTAGCCGGGGGCGGGATATCCAATCCAGTTCCACGAGGGTTTGACGGTCACGTAGGTGTTTTCGAGGTCGATGGGCTTACCGGTCAGGTAGAGCGCATCGGCATCGGTGAGCTGTACCTTGTACGTCACGCCGGCATCGACCTTGGTGAGGGTGCTGCTGACGGGTGTCCACTGTGCATTTTCAGAAACGATGACACTGAGGTTGTCGAGGACATTGTCGAAGACATGGTCAACGGTGCGCGTCTCCGGGGTGACGTAGAAGCTGATCCACTGCCATCCCTTGCGGAGCTGCTGCTGCTGTTCGATGTCGTCGGTGGTCGTCCAAACGTTGGGCTGTGCCATGGTGCCGACCACGATGTCGGGACTGAAGGTTGTGGCCTTGGCATCGGAGCTGTTGACCACGGGGTATACGATGCCGGTGCTGGCATCGAACACCTTGTAGATGAGTGGCTGGTTGGCATCCTCGCCGTTGCCGTAGACGTTCATGAGGACGTAATAGGCATCGTAGCGCTGGTAGTAGGCAGGACTTGCCACACCCACGCAGCGTTCGCCGCGGAATGCGGCAACGATGTCGTTCTCGTCGTGCGAGAGCACACCCTCAACCTTCAACTGGCCGTTGATGTTCATCGTATATTCATAGTCTGCGGCATCGACGCTCCAGCCGGGAGCCTGGCTGGTGCTGTTGACCTTCACCACGAGGGGTTCGGGGATGCCGAGGTTACCGGTGAGGTAGACCACAGCCTCGTGACTGCCGATGGAGAGTGCCGGATTGACATTGAATCTGAGGGTGCGTTCAGCTATGGCGGGTATGCTGCCCGATTCGCTGCTTACGCTGAGCCATACGGGGAGGTTGGAGATGTTCCAGTTTTCGGTAGAACCGCTGTTGTTGGCGATGCCCACCTCGAAGCTGACGTCCTCGGTGCCGCGCTTGACGGCGCTCACCTCATCCTGCTGCCAGAGAAGCTGGTTCTGACGTACGTAGAAGTCCCATGTAAGGTTCTCGCAGGCATTGTAGTGGCTGTCGCGTACGCCGCGCAGGGTGACGGAGACGTTGCAGTTTTCGAGACGCTGTGGCTGGTCGGTGAGGCGGATGAGCACCTTGCGCTCGCTTGCGGTGAAGGTGAACGGCACGTTCTGCTTCAAGGGTGCGGGCTTCAGGGCTGCAGTACCGACGGCACTGACTGTGGGTTGGGAGGTTCCGGAAACAAGCTTCACGGCACCGGCGGCAGTGTTGCTCATATCCTCCATCGAGACTACGGAGGTCAGCAGACTGCCTTCATCGAACTTCACTTTTTCGAAGGGATAATAGGCAACGAGGCCTTCGGTGTCGCCACTGACACGTTCGTACATTCTGTTGGCGATGTAGTCGGCCGTGCGGCGTCCGTGCCAGATGCGCACTTCGTCGAGCGCACCCTTGAAGGTCTGGTCGTAGGAACTGTTGTTCTTGCGTCCACCAAGCAGGATGTTGTTGGCATTGATTGCGGGAAGTGCGGAGGCGGGTACCTGCTTGAGGGCTTTGCCGTCGACGTAGACGATGGCGTTGCCCGAGGTGCTCTTCAGCACGTTGAGTGCAATATGGTGCCACTGGTTGTCGCGGTAGTCGGTAGTGGAAACTTCGTAGTCTGTACCGTTGGCAGCCATGACGAGGTGTCCGTTCGTGGCGAGATGGATGTCGAGCTTGTTTGAGCTGTCGAATCCGATGATGCTGGCCTTGCCGGCCTGTGCCGTTTCGGCGCGGAACCAGAGTTCGGCGGTGTAGCTGTCGTTGTTGTCTGTAGCGATGGTGGAGGCCTCAGCTGCCATTACGGTGCCACCCTTGAGCTGGAGGGCATAGTTGTCGGCACCGAGATGCCATGCGGTGGCAGAGGGCATGGTGAGCGTGCGGCTGCGGGCATAGTCGGCAGCGGTGTTGCCGCGTCCTTCGTCGAGTCGCCAGTATGCCATGATTCCCTCGCTGTAGCGGGTCTTCTTTTCGTACATCGCTCCCTGTGCCAGGCTCCACGGACGGGCGTTGTCCCAGAGCGATACTTCGTGCATCTGTCCGGTAAGTCCCTGTCCAAGGGTGATGTTTCCGACACCGTTGTAGGGTCCTACTGCCTTTTCTTTGAAGAGCGAAACGGAGTAAGCATCGTAGGCATAGTCGGCCGAAAGGGCCTTCTTGTCGGCATCGTAGCTGAAGCTGAGGAACTGCCACTTGTCCTTCTGCAGTTTGTTCTGGCTGACATAGGTTTTACCGCCGATGTTGACTTCAAGGTTTCCGGTGCTGTTGACAGCTACCGTCATCCGGTTGTCGGAAGTACCATGTGCGAAGATTTCGCCGTTGGCGCTATAGCGCAGCCACATGTTGACGGCAAAGGAGCGGTTCTCGAGGTCGATGCCTGCACTGGTACGTGCTCCTTCGCCTCCGGTGAGGTTCATGGCCACATAGTGTGCGATGGGGGCGTCGTTGAGTTCGCCGGTGACGATGAAGTTGTCGACTGAGGTGAGGGCTCCGTTGCGGATGTCTTCGTTGAAGGTGACGGCAATCTCTCCGTCGGCGGTGAGGATACCGTTTGCCGGGCTGGGATTGCTGATGAGCTGCGGGCGCTCCATATCCTTATAGAAGGAGTGTACTTCGGAAGCGTTGATGACCTCATTTCCGCCGAAGTCACTGACGGTGATGGCCCGTACGTTCCACTGTCCGTCGGGGTAGACGCTGGAGTTGCTCATGTCGAGGACATAGGAGAATTTGCCACTGGCAATGGCATTATCGCTGGCGGCCCATTCCTTCTGGTTCACCCAGCTGGGGTCGCCCTCCTGCTTGGCCTGCAGGCGGATGCTCTTCAGTCCGGCGGAGTTCTTGTCGTAGTCCGAGATGTCGATATGGAGGAGCGGTCCGGTGGAAATGTTCAGGGCGTTCTCCTCGACCTTGATGGCCACATCGCTACCCGTCTGCTGGAAGTGTGCGGAGAGGGCGAGGGTGGCTTCAATAGCGGGATAGTTGGCGGTGGCGTCACCCTGGCAGATGCTGGATATGCGGAGCTGGATGCCCTCGTAGTCGTAGACATCGGGGTTGGTCTGCATAATCTGTACGGACTTCTTCAGGGTCTGTCCGGCGGGCACGAGGATAGTGCGTCCGTTGGTGATGTTGTATCCGTCCATAAGGACAGCGGCACCGTAGATGTTCGTTGTGTCGACCACATTGATGTTGAACCAGCAGTCGCCATCGGTTTCGCTGATGTTGTCGATATTGACGGTGAAGTTGGCGGGCTTTCCGCTGGGCACTCCCGTGAGGGTGGTCACCTCGGCGGAGAGTTGAGGCATTTCCACCTGCATGGTCTTTTCCTGAAGCACGTGGTGGCTTTCGGGCTCATAATATTTAGCCTCTACAAGGTCCTCGTAGGGGCAGCAGGTCTGTCCGCCACGGGTGTAGAAGATGGGGCCGAAGCCGTCGGGGGCAGTGAGCACGTCGACGGTGAGGGCGTCGTCGCCGTCTTCCATGAAGGCGTAGCCTACTTCCACGGTGTTCTCCTCGGTGGAGCCGTCGCCGGTGATTACGGCACCTCCGACCTCGGTGCTGCTGGAGATGCTGACTCCCGTGCCGTTGACTGTAAAGCCGGAGTAGATGCTCGAAGCGACTACAATCTGGGTGTTGCTCGTCACGGTGAAGTCCTCGGAGCTGGCGGTGAAGGTAGACGATTCGAAGCTGCTACCGCCGTCGAAGGAATAGTTGCCGCGCAGGTAAGTGTCACGTTTTCTGATGGCCTGCACCTTTGCCTTTTCGTTGTTTGCGAGCACCTGTTTCCATGCACTGATCTGTGCGTTGAACCAGGAGATGGTGTCGCAGAACTGGTAGCCATCTTTCAGGTTCTTGGGGAGGACCATCTTGTACGAAGGTCCTACGAAAGCGTTGGGCTCTGCAGCCAGGTCCTTCCACACCTCTTTGTCGCTGTTGCTCGTTCCAAAGCGTTCGTCGTCCGGACTGATGCGGGTGATGTAGACCGGCTTGTCGGTGTTGTTGACGAAGCTGTCGTATTCCGCATCGGTGGCGCAATAGTGGATGCAGGAGTCGCGGAGGTTTACGAAGTTCGGCAGGAGGGTGTTCTCCACCTGGAACTGCGTGTACATGAACTGCGTACCGAAGCTGGTGCCGAGGGTCATGATGTTGTTCAGTCCAAGTACGGGTTTGGCATCCTTGGTGGTCATTGTGATGCCCACCTGGCGTGACTTGCCGAAGATGTAGTTGGTGGCGTTGCCGATGAAGACGTCGCCATATGCGCCCACATAGTCGGGTGTATCGCTGGTAGAGATGCGCTCGGTAGTGGTGACGGTACGGGTGTTGGTGGTACCCATCTGCACGTCTTCGCTGATACGTACGCTCGCGCTTGCATCGGTAGTTAATTCGATGTCAGTGGAGGTGGCCACGAAGGCTCCGGCTGCGGTACCGGTCATGACGCTGGTCTTGGCGCCGTGCTTGAGCGTAGTGCCCACATCCTTCACGCCGAGCACCTGTCCGCCGCGGACGACGGTGGTGGTGAAGCTCTGGCCCTTCTCGATGTATGCACTGGAACCGGAGCCCGGGGGGTCGCGGAGAATCATGGCAATGTCGTCGGGACCGGTGGTCACGAAGTTGTTGCCCGTACTGAGTTCGCCGAAGATGATGCCCTGGAACCCGTTGCCTTGCCAGCTGTATTGCTGGCCGCCGATGCCATATGTGGCACTGAGGGTCCATGTATAGGAGGAGTTGATGTTCGGCAGTCCGGCACGCCAGATGTAGGTGCCTTCGCCGTTTTCGTCGAGTTCCACTTCATTCTTCGCCGCCTCACAGAGCGTTCCGTCTGTTGATTTATCGTTTACATCGACGAAGACGGAGGTGCCCATACCCAACTGGTTCTCGAAGGTGACGACGGTGCCTTCGAGGGGCACGGTGGTCACCAGCGGTCCATCGGGCAGATAGCTGTCGTAGTTGGTATACTCTTCATGGAGCTTGATGTCGAATGCATATTTCACGTCCTGGAAGAAGACGGGGTAACCGAAGGTGTATCCGGTCTGCTCCTTGGTGGGTACTGCAAGGGCGACGTCCTTCTTGTAAAGGGCCACGTCTACCGTATCGCCTGCGGCTGTGATGACCTGCGTCGTATCTTCGCCGAAGGCTCCGTTCTCCGTATCCTGCTGCACCACGCTGAGCTTGGGTGTGCTACGGTAGGACTTCTTGAGGGCGGCTACATAGTTGAACTTCCTGGAGGTGCCGTCATCGAGCGTTACGGAGTCGGTGAGCTGCTGCTTCGGGTTGCTGGCATTAATCTTGTCCTTGCCCGAAGAGGCATCTCCGAAGACGATGTCCTTGTTCGAGTCAATCACGATGTTCTCCACAGTGTAGTCGAGCGGGGGCACCATGGCGGCGAACTCGCCCGTGAGGGAGTCGGTGGTGATGATGATTTTGGAAGTGTTGCCGGGATAGGTTTTGGTATCGGCAGGGACATAGGCCCTGGAACGGCAGCTGGCATCGGTGGGGACGCTGAACTGACGGTCTGTGGCGCTACTGACGAAGTAGTGCGAACCGCCATCCACTTTATCCGTTGCATTGAGGGACTTGTCGGCGTTGTAGACCAGCGTGAGGGTGGCCCGTCCGATGTTATTGGCGGAGAGTCCAAGTCCGAGGGGCTTGGCATCCTCAATGGCACCGCCCGTCACACGGCCTGCAATGGGCACGAGGGTCTTGTCGTAGAAGGTAAGTCCGTTCTCGTCCTTCACGAACTCGCGGGTCTGGAACACGGCATCGCTGCCATTCAGGACGGGGAAGGGATAATATGCCTTGTCGTTGTACGAATTGCCTTGGCCATCGATGAGTATGTGTCCGTCCTTGCTGGCAGTGATGTAGTGGCTGCCGATGGGGACGCTGATGGTGAACTCACCGTTTTCGTTGGTGGTGATGTAGGAGCCGTCCTTGGTACACGGCGTGCCGTCGACACTGAACTGCACGCCCTCGACGGGAACGCTCGTGCCATAGTAATAAACGGCACCGCTCACCTTGAAGGAGCTGATGTCCTCGAAGTCCACCCCATTGTGCACGAGCGACTGTGCGCTGACGAAACGGTTGGCTTTCGAGGGGGAGAACTCATGCACGCCCAGTGAGGGGCGGATGGTGTAGGACGTTCCATCGCCGGAGAACGGGATACCGCTGATGGTGTAGTTTCCGTTCACGTCGGTGATGCCGCAGACGGAGAGCTGGTTGCTGTTCGGCACATCCTCTACATATGGCATGTTGATGATGGTACCATGGTTGCCGTTCGACACGCCACCGGTCTTCGAATAGTCGTAGGCAATATTATGCCCATCGATACCTTCATCAAACTTGTAATAAAGGTACAGTCCGTCCTCGGTACCGGCAAGCACACGGTTGTAGTTGCGCCTCAACTCTTCGTCAGTGAGAGCCCTACGCCAGATACGGCACTCGTCTATAATGCCGGTATATTTGGTAGAACTCCATAG
>SFJN01000117.1 GCA_004555055.1 Bacteroidales bacterium
TCCTTCCTGTTTTCTGCAGCTGTGAGATATGTTTCCGGGTCTTCATACCGGAGGAAAATAACGTTGATGAAACCGACTCGGGCTTATGCGGGCTTTGGTGCTGGATGTGAATTCCCAAGTGCCATTGCCCGCTTTCTTTGTGCTTTGGGGGAGGAAGAAATCCACAATAGCCCCTATGTATTTGTAGAAAAGGACAAAAAAGTGTAATTTTGCGCTGGAAAAGTCAGATTTGTGGTGTAGAGGCTCATTTTCTGTCGCTGCACTTGTCTATACTTGGAATATATATATACTCAAATATTGTAGCTTATGAACATCAGAAAACTCTGCTTCAGCATGCTCTGCATGTTGCTGGTGCAGTGCGGCTGTCTGTCGGCATTCGCCCAGGAACGTCTTGGCGTCCGTACGGAACAGCAGACGGCTGCCGAGGCCGATGCTGCCGAACGTGCCGAAAGTTTCCGGCGTATTTTCCCTGCCGTCCGCAATGGTCAGGCCGCACTGGATGCCGCACGGCAGCACACCCTCCGTTTCCCCGCACAGCGTCCGCAGGACGTGGCTGGCGATGAGGCCGGCACACTCGTCTATGGTAGCCTGATCGGAGGCAGCGGATGGGGCGACGACACCCCGTACGGCATCTATTCCTTCCCCGCAGCTTCCGGATCGCCCGTCCAGGAGGTGGCTCGCAACAACTCGCTCAACGCCAATGCCGGCGGTGTGCTCGTCGACGACAAATACTGTTTCGTCAATTTCTTCGACACCGGCATGGGAGGCATCTTTGCCTATTACTATGTCTACGACACCGAAGACTGGAGCCGTGTGCGTTCCAACCGTGTGCAGCTGACGAGCATCGCCACCGACCTCACCTATGATGCCGTGAGCCGCAAGGTCTACGGATGCTTCCTCAACGACAACCTCGACGGCTATCTCTTCGGCGTCTTTAGCACCGAGGACGGTAGCGTCAGTCCCATCAGCAACCTCAGCGGTCCGCTCTTTGCCGTGGCAGCCAACGCCGCCGGCGAGGTGTACGGTATCGACGGCTCCGGACGTCTGCTCCTCATCAACAAGGAGGACGGCAGCCAGACGGTCGTCGGCAACACCGGCGTCAAGCCACGCTATACGCAGTCCGCCACCTTCGACCCCGCTACCGGCAAACTCTATTGGGCGGCCTGCACCGAAACCCTCAACGCCCTCTACGAGGTGGATGTCACCACGGCTACCGCCACGCTGAAGGGCGAGTTCCCCGGCGGTGAGGAATTCGGGGGGCTCTACATTCCCGGACAGGGTGCCGAAGACGAGGCACCCGCGGCTCCCACCGACTTGACCGTGACCTACGACCCCTCGACGACCGCTGACCTCGAAGTGGCCTTCACCATGCCCTCCACCACCTTCAGCGGCAAGGCCCTGCAGGGTGAGCTCGACTACGTCATTGCCCTCAACGATGTGGAGGTGACCATGGATGCCGCCCTACCCGGGGCACAGGTGCGGGAAACTCTCCGCAACATGACCGTCGGTGAGGTGAAAGTGAGCGTCTATGTCCGCAACGAAGTCGGAAACGGTCCGGCCGAAAAGGTGCGGCTCTGGGCCGGACACGATGCCCCGGAGGCACCGAAAAACCTGAAGGCCGAAGTCGACGGCAAGAGCATCCGCCTCTCGTGGCAGGCTCCCGAGGAGGGACTCCACCAGGGATATCTCGACACCGACGCCCTCTATTATAAGGTCATCCGCTATCCCGGCGGTACCGTGCTCGAAGACCGTCTGACCGCCACCACCTATACCGACACGCCTGCCACGCTTTCCCTCTCGGCATTCTGGTACGAGGTCATCCCCTATGCCGGAAACCTCCAGGGCGCTTCCGTCACCAGCGACAAGCTCCTCATCGGCGAGGCGTTCACCGTGCCCTATTCCGAAACGTTCGACCATGCCTCGGACTTCGAACTCTTCACCGTCATCGATGCCAACCACGACGGTGTCACCTGGAAACTCGAGGACACCGGTTCGGCGGTCTGTCACTACAGTACGGAACACGCCATGGACGACTGGCTCATCACGCCTCCCATCACCCTCTCCACCGACTACCTCTACCGCCTCCGCTTCAAGGCCCGTTCCGCAAGTTCCGGATGGCCCGAGAAAATCCGCGTGGCAATGGGTAAGGACCGCACCGTCGAAGCCCTCGACCGCGAAGTCCTCCCCGTCACCCTCGTCAACACCGTCGACAGCCGCGAATACGAGCAGCTCTTCAGCCTGGACGAGGCCGGCGTATGGTACCTCGGCTTCCAGTCGTGCAGCGACGCCCAGATGTTTAAGCTCTATCTCGACGAAATCAATCTCGAGGTGGCTGCACCGATGAATGCACCCACACCCGTCAGCGACCTGCAGCTTACACCCGGCAGCCAGGGAGAGCGCACGGTGCATGTAGCCTTCACCGCACCCTCCGCCACCATGGGCGGGGCACCCCTTCAGACCATCGACAAGATGACCCTCCGCCGTGGAGCCGTCATCCTCAAGACGTTCAAGAATGTGGCGGCAGGCACCGTCCTCAGCTACGACGACGCCACCTGCGACCTCGGTACCAACACCTACACCGTGTTCTCCACCAACGAGGCCGGCAACAGCATCGAAACCTCCGCCACGGTATTCGTCGGAAAGGACATCCCCGGACTGCCGCAGCACATCGTCCTCCGCGAAACCGCCGACGGCAGGGCACATCTCACATGGGACGCACCCGAGAAGGGACAGAACGGCGGATATGTCGATGCCGATGAGCTGAAATACCATATCGTCTATGGCAACGACGAGCAGACCGTCATCGCCATGAACCTTACCGATCGCGAATACACCTTCACCCCCACCGTCAGCGGCCTCCAGCAGGCACAGATGTACATCGTCTTTGCCGTCAACGACAAGGGCATCGGCTACGGCGAGGCATCGAACATCGTGGTCTTCGGTACCCCCTACGACCTCCCCTTCAAGGAATCGTTCGAGGCTGCCGACCTCCACTACGACACCTGGGGCATCATCGACGACGACATCGACGCCTCCGGAACGTGGGAGGTGAAAGCCTATGGCTCCATGCCTTCCGCATCGCCCCAGGACCGCGACGGCGGACTCCTCACCTTCGTGCCCCAGTACAAGGGGGATGAGGCTTACCTCTATTCCGGAAAGATTGACCTTTCGAAGGCCGTCAACCCCGTCGTCGAGTTCTACTACTATTATGTCAAGGGTTCCGGAAACCGCCTCTCGCTCGAGGTTTCTACCGACGGTTACCGGTTCGACGAGGCGCTGGCAGTGGACTTTGCTGCCGAAAGCGGCGACAACGGATGGCGAAAGGCCACCCTCTCGCTGGCCGACAAGCTTCCCGCCGACTACGTCCGTCTGGGCTTCCGTGCCGTTTCAGACGACGGACTGGTCAGCACCCACATCGACCGCATCGTCCTCCGCGACGTCCTCGACTACAACCTCGAGGCTACGGACATCACCCTGCCCCGACGCATGAAGGTGGGACAGGAATACGAGGTGACCGTCAAGGTGACGAACTGCGGCACAAAGGCCGTAGGTACCGGCGGATTCTCCATCGACCTCTACCGCAACGAGCGGAAGGTGCAGACCCTCAACGGGGTGACCCTCCTCGCCGACGAGAGCCGCGACTACATCTTCAAGCAGGTGCCCGACCAAAGCTTCGGCGACCGCGTGGAATACTTTGCCGTGGTGAACTTTGAACAGGACGAGAACGAGGCCAACAACCAGACACCCGTTGTGGCCGTAGAGGTGCAGCAGGTCTATCTCCCTGCACCCACCGGTCTCACTGCCGACCTTGACGGGGGCAACGTAGTCTTCGGATGGCAGGCTCCCGATGCCAAGGACATGCCCGCCGAGACCGACGACTTCGAGACCTACACCGCCTTCACCATCACTGATGTCGGCGAATGGACACTGGCGGATGTCGACCATATGGGAACGGCATACTTCGGCTATGCTTGGCCCAACCGCGGCGAACCGCAGGCTTACATCGTCTTCAACGCCAAGGCCATCGGTGCCGACGTCGACGAATACGGTTACGATACCGACTGGGCTCCGCATTCTGGCGAACAGTGCCTCATTTCGTTCATCGCCGAGGAAAATAACACCGACGACTGGCTGATTTCGCCCATGCTCGATGCCGAAGCCCAGACCGTGACGATGTGGGTGAAGGGTGTGCAGGGCTATACTGACAACTTTGAAGTTCTGGTTTCGGACGCCTCTTCTGCCGTCAATCGTGAGAGTTTCGTGAAACTCGACGGTGTGGGCGGAAAGGCACCCGAAAAGTGGACGGAGATCTCCTTCGACCTGCCTGCCGGAACAAGTTTCTTTGCCGTGCGACATACTGCCACCACGGCCGACGGTTTCGCCCTCCTCATTGACGATGTCACCTTCCGCCCCATGGTGCATGGCAACCTCGAGCTGCAGGGGTACAACCTCTACCGCGACGGTAAGGCGGTGAATGCCCAGCCTCTGGCCGAGACCCGCGCCACCGATGTCCTCACCGACGAACTTTGGCACAACTATCATGTGACGGCGTGCTATACCTTCGGCGAGTCCGGCCCATCGAATGTCGTCAACGTTTCGGCTACGGGCATTGCAAATCTCGCTGCCGATGGCGTGGAAATCAGCAAGGAAGGTACGCGCCTCGTGGTGAATCATGCGGCAGGAAAGCGCTTGACAGTGGTGAACACCGCCGGACAGAAGGTCTTCGACGGCATCGCCGACGAGGTCACCGTAGTGCTCCTCCCCACCGATGCCCCCTGCCTCGTCACCGTCGACGGCTCCACGCACAAGATCCTGTAGCACAAAGGACAAGAATCGACAATGGATTTATTGCATACGGATTATCACGGATGTCCACGGATATTCTATGGAAATACTATATGGATGATTTAAAAGTTCTCCGTGGAATAATTCTATATTGTTTTTCACACGGAATATCACGGATGTCCACGGATATTCTATGGAAACACTGTAAAAAGTTCTCCGTGATCATCCGTGATCGTCCGTGTGATAATCTAATACTCCGTGGACATCCGCGATTTTCCGTGTGATCATATAATTCTCCGCGTCTTCCGTGTACATCCGTGACAGTCCGTGTAATCATATAATTCTCCGCGTGTCTTCCGTGGTCATCCGTGATCGTCCGTGTGAAAATATAATAATCCTCCGTGTCTTCCGTGTACATCCGTAATAGTCCGTGTGATAATATGATGCATAACTATCAGATTCGAAAACAACAATAATAAAAAACCGACATAAACCCGAATACTGAAAAATATATGAATCTTCTAACAACCATCAGTGGCAGCAAGCCATGGAAACTTCTCCTTCTTGCAGCCGGCATGACGCTCGGCGCCAGTGCCGAGGATGTGGTGCTGACCACCCCCGGAACCCTGGCTGCCGCCCTCGGCGATGCCGACGTCAACGCCATCGTCACCCTCAGCGTGGAGGGACCCATCAGTAATTCCGATGTCAAACTCCTCCGCCAGATGGCCGGACGCGATGAATACAACGATGCCACAGCCGGAAATCTACAGCATCTCGACCTCTCGAAGGCGCGGATTGTGGCCAATGCCAACGACGGATACTACTTCAAAACCTATCCCAAGAGCAACACCACCGCCGACGATGTGGTAGGCAGCAACATGTTCCGCGGCCTCCATCTACAGACCCTCCTCCTCCCCGACGAAATCGTCAGCGTCGGACAGTCCGCATTCATGGGAGCGGAAATCGAAACCCTTGAACTCCCCGACGGCGTGACGGAGATTGCTTCCGATGCCTTCAACGAGTGCCGCAACCTGACCTCGGTGCGCATCCCTGCCTCCACCCTCACCATCGGTGGCAACGCCTTTGCCGGATGTTCCGCCCTCACCGCCATCGCCCTCCCAGGGGTGACGGTCGTCAGCGAAGGCATGTTCAACGGCTGTTCGGAACTTGCCGACGTCACCCTTTCGGATAACCTCACCACCATCGGGGCCAATGCCTTCCAGAACTGCGGAAAACTCCAGCACCTCACCCTGCCGGCACAGACGGCATCGCTCGGATTCTGGTGTCTTAAGGGCACTGCCCTCGCCACCATCACCTGCAAGGGACTTACCCCTCCTGCAGCACAATACGGCACCTTCGAGGGCGTCAATGTCAACCAGTGTGTGGTGAACGTGCCGAAGGGCTGTGCCGACGTCTACCGTGCCGCACCCTATTGGAGCGACTTTTCGCAATTCCAAGAAGAGGGTGGTGACCCCTCGCACGAAACCGTCCGGACCCTCACCCTCGAAACGGCAGGCACCCTCGCTTCCCTCCTTACCGACGAGGAGAAATACCTCATCGAGGACCTTACGCTTGTAGGACCCCTCTGTGGTGCCGACCTCGACGTCATCCGTCAGATGGCGGGCGTCGACTTCAGCTGGAACGCCACTCCCGGAAAGCTCCGCCGTATCGACCTCTCCGATGCCACCCTCGTCTACAACGGTACCTACAACGAATACGGACTGCGCGTTCCCGACGAGAGCGACTACTATGCCTATGTCGAGGCTACGCTCGGAGGCGACCCCATCCGCATGGCGGCACGCGAGAACGCACTGCCCGAGATGGTGTTCACAAAGACCAAGCTGGAGGAGGTGATACTCCCCAAATCCATCACCAAAATCTATTCCGCCTTCTCTGGATGCTACAACCTGAAGGGAAAGGTGGTGATTCCCGAAGGGGTGACCACCATCGGTGACTATGCCTTCGAAGGATGCTGCAACATCACCGAGGTGCAGTTCCCCACCACCCTCCGCGAACCCGAAGCCCTCAACCCCGCTCCCAACGAGAGTGCCATCTGTGCCCATGCCTTCGACGGCTGTTCCTCACTGACCTTCATCGACATCCCTGCACAGGTGAAGAACCTGCGCGATGCCGCCTTCCAGGCCTGCACCGGACTCGTGGAACTCGTTCTTCCCGCCAGCATCGAGAAAATCGGTCAGAAAACCTTCGCCGACTGCACCGGTCTTACCCGCATCTTTGCCGAAAACGCCGTGCCGCCCAGTGCCTATTACCAGGCTTTCGACGGTGTAGACCATTATGCCGTGGTCGTAGAGGTGCCCGTTGGCGCAAAGGCTGCCTACCGCAAGGCATCGGAGTGGGGCGATTTCCTCCACATCATCGAGAAGGGTGAGGTGGCAGAGTTCTGCATCAGCGTCAACAAGCCCGAATCGGTTACCGTCACCGACGCCTCCGGAGCCGTGCTGCGTATGGCCGAGGGCGACAACGTCATCGGTGTGGCTTCCGTGACCTTCCCTCTGACCCTGGTACCTGCCGACGGTTTCGTCCTCACCGCCACCCTCGATGGTACGACGCTCTCCAACACCGACGAGGTGCTTGTGGGAGCAGGTTCCAAGCTGGTGCTGGAGCTGACCGACGAAGGGGTGGGCATTTCCACCGTCTCCGGCGAGGCCTTTGGCTACGATGCCGCTTCCGGCATCCTCACCCTTCCCCGTCCTGCCGCTGTCTATGCACCTTCCGGCCGTCTGGTGGCGCGCTATCCTTCCGGCAGCCGCCGTCTTGCCATCTCCCAGCCCGGAGTATATTTCGTGAAGGTCGAAGGTGCCCAGACTGAGGTCCGCAAGATTCTCGTCAAGTAACCATCTCCTTTCCCCGTAGCGCTTCCGGTGCGCGGGACCCATACTTTCCGTGCCGCATTCCTTTCCATGGGGAATGCGGCACGGCTGTGTTCGGGGCGAGGGCTTTCCCAGCGGTTCCGGTTCCGTTGTTCGGGCGGGCGGTATCAGGGATTTTGGGCACAAACACCTCCGTTCCGGAAATCAAAAACATCGGACTTCTTTGATAGAAAGTGCCGATGTTTTGCCTCGAAAGTACGGCACTTTGATGCAAAGAAGTCCGATGTTTTCAACTTCCCATATCCTGAAGAAAGCCGTTTCGACATCTCCCTCTAAAAAATGTTTTGTAATTTTCTCCTACATTCCTACACCAAGATATAGAAAATCCCTTTATACATTGGTGATTTCCGGTGTAGGGTTGGGTGTAGGATTTCTTCCGCGGTGTAGGATTGTCCTACATTTTCCGCCTTTTTATCCCTTTTTCCCCCCTTTTTCGGTGCCGAAACCGTGTCGAAAAGCATGATTTCGTGCAAAATGATTGAGGAAACTGCAAAATTCTGTAGCGTTTTTTTTCTTTGA
>SFJN01000118.1 GCA_004555055.1 Bacteroidales bacterium
CTGTTTCCAAAGCCTGATGGGCCTTGCCCGCAACTACGACTATGCCAGTCCCGAAGCCTATCCCGTCCCTGCAGGCACATTGCAGGAAATGACCTATTCACCCGCCTCCACCGCCTTCCAGCTGTGGGCCCCTACAGCACAGCGTGTGGAACTCCGCCTCTATCATACCGCCACCGGTGGCCGTGCAGCACGCACCGTGCAGATGAAACGCTCTGCCGATGGCACATGGCACGCCACCGTTAAAGGCGACATGGACGGCATGTTCTATACCTTCAACGTCCGGCATCAGGGCAAATGGCTTGGTGAGAACCCCGGCATCAACGCCCGTGCTGTGGGCGTGGGCGGAACCCGCGGCGCCGTCATCGACCTCCGCGACACCGACCCCGCAGGATGGTGCTGCGACCAGGCTCCGAAACGCAACGACATCGTCGTCTACGAAATGCACCACCGCGACTTCTCCATTTCCCCCACCAGCGGCATCGACCACAAGGGACGCTTCATGGCACTCACCGAACACGGCACCACTACCCCCGGCGGACAGCCCACAGGAATAGACCATCTACGCGACCTGGGTGTGACACACGTACACATCCTGCCTTCGTACGACTATTTCACCGTCGACGAAAGCCGCCCCGATATGCCGCAATACAACTGGGGATACGACCCGCTCAACTACAATGTTCCCGAAGGCAGCTACTCCACCGATGCCAAAGACCCCAAGGCCCGCATCCGTGAATTCAAGGAAATGGTGCAGGCTCTCCACAAGGCAGGCATCAAACTTGTGCTCGATGTGGTCTACAACCACACCATGGACATCGAGGGCTCCAACTTCCACCGCACCGTTCCGGGATATTTCCACCGCAAACGACCTGACGGTTCATGGGGAAATGCCTCGGGATGCAGCAACGAAACGGCCTCGGAACGTACCGTCATGCGGCAGTATATGGTGGAAAGTGTAGAATACTGGATGAAGGAATACCATGTCGATGGTTTCCGCTTCGACCTTATGGGTATCCACGACATCGAAACCATGCGCGCCATCCGTGCCGCAGCCACTGCCATCAACCCCGACGTGCTCATCTATGGCGAAGGATGGGCTGCAGAGGCCCCGCAACTGCCCGAGGGCACTGCCGCCATGAAGGCCAACATCGGCGAGATTGAGGGTGTGGCGGCCTTCAGCGACGAAATCCGCGATGGTCTGCGCGGTCCTTTCAGCGATGACCACCGCACCGCATTCCTCGGTGGAGAGGCCGGACACGAAGAGAGCATCAAGTTCGGTATTGTGGGAGCCATTGCCCATCCCGGCGTCGACATGAAGCAGGTGAACTATTCCAAGGCACCCTGGGCAAAGAATCCGCACCAGATGATTTCCTACGTTTCGTGCCACGACGACATGTGTCTGACCGACCGCCTGCGGGCTTCCGTCGCCGGACTTGCCGGAACAACCGTTGCCAGCGCCACCGAAGCGGCAGGAAGTGCCGAAAGCGAACTCATCCGCCTCGACCTCCTGGCACAGACAGCCGTCTTCACCAGCCAGGGCATTCCATTCATGCAGGCTGGCGAAGAGCTGCTCCGCGACAAGAAAGGCGTACACAACAGCTACAACTCGCCCGACTCCAGTCTTCAACTATTACCGCAACCTTATCCGGCTGCGCAACGACCATCCGGCCTTCCGCCTCGGCGATGCCGAACTCGTACGCCAGCACCTCACATTCCTCCCTGCCGGCGACTGCGTGGTGGCCTTCAAGATTTCCGGTCATGCCGGCGGTGATGCTTGGGACGACATCATCGTCATCCTCAATGCCAACAATTCATACGTCAACGTCGGTATTCCCGAAGGCAACTACGAACGTGTGGCCCACGACGGACGCATCGACCTCAACGGCATGGGATGGGTGTGCGGCAACACCGTCAGTGTAGCCCCGCGCTCCGCCACCATTCTTCACCGTTAAGTCCGACTTCACACCCTTTTGACCATCCATCATCCCCGAGGGGGAGGACACAGCCTGCACAGGCCCTGTCCTCCCCCTCGTCCTTTGATTCTGAAATGTAGCATGGCACGACGCCTCAAAACCTTATGCATCCCGGAAGTCAACGGCACGGTTGACGTAGTCGTTGAACGGCTTGACGGTCCTGAAAAGCCCTGCCACCCGTTCGACAAGGTCCGGCTGCAGGAGAAAGTCATCGCCGACATTCGTAAACAGCGAATAGCTTTTCAGACGCATAAAGTCGGCATACGGAGCATCGGCAGGATACTCCTTCGGCACCTTTTTCAGCGCTCCGTCCATATCGACCCTGAATGAGGGGTCCGCCACACCAAGCACACTCTCCTTGAACTCCTCCCATCCGAAACTGATATCCTCGCGCAACATCCTGATGACCCGAGGCTCATAACAATAGTTTCCGGAAGCCAGCATATGGCTGTAAGGATAGCCCTCTCCCACGCCGGTGCCCACGTGGAAATAGTATCCCGCATGCATCGACCTCTTGCCACCCTTCGCCATGAAGACGCCGAAATGGGTCTTATACGGACTTTTGTCGTGGCTGAAACGCGTGTCGCGATAGATGCGGTAGGTACAGTCCTTGATTTTCAGGGAAGCGATGTCGGGGTCGAATTTCCCGACGGCAGATATCAGTGCTTCGCAAAAGGCATACCAGCGGGACTGTACCTGCTGATACCGCTGCTTGTTGGTCATAAACCATTCCCGGTTGTTGTTGCGCGAAAGGTCGCGCAGGAACTGCAATGTTTCTCTCATTTTGTCGTTGTGGATACTGTGAACGTAGTCTTGTCGGCGTGCTAAGATACGGAAAAAAGGCTGAATGCAGCGACATGAATGATTAAAAAAAGCAAATGCGTCTGTAAATGTCACTTCCAACGTCACCCGCAATCCGTAACCATAACGGACGCCACAGGCATGAAAACGGTGGCATCGCACCTGCATCGGACGAAAAGCTGAAGGCATCCGGGGCCCTGAAGCTGAAGGCTCACAAAGGCCGGAAAACGGAGAGTGTGCAACAATTTCCGACACAGTTTTTTTGTATTCATTAACAGTTCGGCATGCTACTCTAATGCCCCGAGAATGGGCACGGAAGGCACCGGACCTCAGACTGTTCAGGAAAACGGACCTGTCGAAAGCGGACTTTTTCCGACAGTTCTCCGCCGGAAAAACAAAAACCTCGGACTTTTCAAGTGGAAAGTTCCAAGGTTTTGCCCCAAAAGTACGGATGTTTTGCCTCAAGAAGTCCGATGTTTTTATGTCATTATTCTGCTGTTTTCACCCATTTTTCGGACTTTCACGGATAAAATTCCGGGATTTTCACCACAAAAATTCCAACTGACATACATCCACTACGGTCATTTACAACAAAAACCACCATCAAACTGATGTTTTAGCGCGAAAGATTTTGTCAAAATATTTGAAGGTAATTAACTTTTATTTGCATTCTTCCCGGGTGAATTGACGGCCGAAACAGTAGGAGTGTGCAATACTTTTTCATATGATATCGGAACCTCTGCCAAGGGGATGGACGGGGTATGCACCACCCTCTCGTAGCAGGTTGTAGAAGGAAAGCCGTCCGTTTGGCAAAACCATTGCGGTTCCGGCGGACACCTTTGCCGTAGGGACATACGGAAAGAAGCCATACCCCACGCTGAAAATCGCGGTGTACGGCTCCTTGTCTATGGAATACGGAATACGAAAATGTGATCTGGTCGGGACTCGAACCCGAGACCGTCTGCTTAGAAGGCAGATGCTCTATCCAGCTGAGCTACCAGACCCCATATCCTTGGGTGCGAAACTTCCGGCAGAATTCTCCGGGAAGTCCCAAAGGTTTTCGGGCGGCAAATTTACAAAGGTTTTCGGAATTCACAAAAAAAATCAGTCGTTTCTCGCGAAAAGCATCGCAAAACAGGGGTGAATTGTCAACGGCAGGTGATATGGAAGCACGATTGCCGGTATTCGTACTTCACCCAGCATGTGCCAAGACGCCGCTGGTCGGCCAGCACCTCGGCCAGGACGCTCTTCAAGGTCACCGCCCACGTTTCGGGCTGTGGCGGAAGGTCGGGGTCCTGCACACGGTGGAAGACATTGTATGAAATGTCGAATGTCGTTCCGAACCTGTGGCACGACTGCTCAGAGGCATTGCCATTGTGACGCCGCAGACGCTTGATATCCTCATTCGTACGCAACACAGAAGTCACCACCATCTTGTGGAAAGGGATGCCCTTCGAAGCCAGACTGTCGAGGAAGGAACGTCCAATCTCGTCAAGAAGGCGCGCCGCACGGGGCACAAGATAGGGAATGGAGTGCGAAAGATGCTCGATGTCGTAAAACGGACTGGCACCGATAAAGACGTATTCCGTACGCCGGCGTGCCGCCTCGTCACGGTCCTCACAGCTTTCTTGTCCCAGGCGCTGGGCGGTGGCAAGCTGCACATCGTTAAGGTCGGGAAAGAAGTCTTGGAAACGACCGGGGATGGATGTCACCTTGTGCTTCACCGGTGTGCCGTCGGCATTCAGCAGTTGCGGCATTCGGCGCGGGCATTGCATCAGACTGTCGACGTGACGGCTGGCCAGGGTTATGCTGTCGTGCATCACCGGCCGCGAGGTACTGAACTGTACGATCTGTTTCTTCACCTCCTCCAGCCGCTCACCGGCAATCTCCGGAAAGGCACATTTCAAGGCAAAGAGCACACCTGCCGTCAACCAAAACAGCATGAGAAACTGCAGGCGTGTGATGGAATATCGTGGAGAGGATTTAGTAGGCATAGTTTGAATTTGACGGCAAATTTAACGTGAAAACCTGAAAAAAGCAAGGAAACTTTTGTATTTCGTCACGTCAAATGTTAATTTTGCACACGTCAAACGCGTCATGCGCACGCGCGACACTCGCGATAATACCCACAGGTGTTTCGTGTTTCGCCGAAGCACCAGCATTTTTTTCATCCACCCTTATACAGCATTACCCCTGGGCACCACCACCCACATGATAGAAAAACATTTTGTCATTGAAGAAGCCGACCCCATCGTCTTCTACGGACCCTCGAACGCCAATCTCCGAATGCTCCGCGCACTATGCCCGAAACTCCGCATCGTAGGACGCGGCAATGTGCTGAAAGTGATGGGCAACGAAGAGGATATGGCCGAATTCGAAGAATTCTTCACCCGTCTTGAACAGCACTGTTCCCGGCACAATGTGCTGACGGAAGAGACTATTCTCGAGATTGTCAAAGGGCATTCCGGCAACGAAACACAGACGGAGGCCGACCGCGGCATCATCGTCTACAGCACGGGCGGCAAACCCATCGCACCGCGCACCGAAAACCAGAAGCGACTGGTGGAGGCCTTCCAGCACCACGACATGGTGTTTGCCATCGGACCTGCCGGAACGGGAAAGACCTACGTGGCTATAGCCCTGGCAGTGAAGGCGCTGAAAAACAAGGAAGCACGTAAGATTATCCTCTCACGACCGGCGGTGGAAGCCGGCGAAAAGCTGGGTTTCCTGCCCGGCGACATGAAGGAGAAAATCGACCCCTACCTGCAGCCTCTCTACGATGCCCTGCAGGAAATGATTCCCGCAGCCAAACTACAGGAATATCTGGACCAGAATGTCATTCAGATTGCCCCTCTGGCCTTTATGCGCGGCCGCACACTCAACGATGCCGTCGTCATACTCGACGAAGCGCAAAACACCACAAGCATGCAGCTCAAGATGTTCCTCACCCGAATGGGATGGAACACCAAAATGATCATCACCGGCGACCGCACACAGATTGACCTCCCGCCACGCACCGTCTCCGGACTGGTGGAAGCGGTCAGACTCCTCGACGGCATCCCCGGCATCGCCATGGTGGAACTCACAAAGGCCGACATCGTTCGCCACAAACTCGTGCAACGCATCGTCGACGCCTACGAACGCCAACAGGCGCTCAGGGAGGCGGCAGCAAAGGATGGCGGCACAGCCCCTGCACAGGATGCCCCACAGGCCGAAACTCCGGAAGATGACGGACAGACAAGCAAGCCCTGAATCGTAGCCGGCAGCAAGGTCCGTAGGTTTTGTGCCATAACCGGAAGAGGCCTTTTAGGAAAAGATTCAAAAACAACACCTCATAAAAAACACATACACAAGATGAAATCTTTGACGAAAACCGATTTCAACTTCCCCGGACAGCAGGGAGTGTACCACGGAAAGGTACGTGACGTATATAACCTCGGCGACCGTCTGGTGATGGTAGCCACCGACCGCATCAGCGCCTTCGACGTGGTACTGCCTGAAGGCATCCCCTTCAAGGGCCAGATGCTCAACCAGATTGCAGCAAAGTTCCTGGACGCAACCCAGGACATCTGCCCCAACTGGAAACTCGCAACCCCCGACCCCATGGTCACCGTCGGCGTGATGTGCGAGGGTTTCCCCGTGGAAATGATTGTTCGCGGCTACCTCTGCGGCAGCGCCTGGCGTGCCTACAAGAGCGGTGTGCGCGAAATCTGCGGCGTTCGTCTGCCCGAAGGAATGCGTGAGAACCAGAAGTTCCCCACCCCCATCATCACTCCTACCACCAAGGCAGAAATCGGAGAGCACGATGCCGACATCTCGAAGGAAGAAATCCTGGCAAAGGGTCTGGCAACTCCCGAAGAATATGCACTCCTTGAAAAATACACCCTTGCCCTCTTCCAGCGCGGTACGGAAATCGCCGCCGAACGTGGCCTGATTCTCGTAGACACGAAATACGAATTCGGAAAGCACAACGGCACCATCTACCTTATGGACGAAATCCACACCCCCGACTCCAGCCGCTATTTCTACGCCGAAGGCTATGCCGAACGCTTCGAGGCCGGCGAGCCCCAGAAGCAACTCTCCAAGGAATTCGTCCGCGAATGGCTCATGGACAACGGCTTCCAGGGCAAGGAAGGACAGCAGGTTCCGGAAATGACTCCCGAAATCGTCAAGGGCATCAGCGACCGATACATCGAACTCTATGAGGCCGTAACCGGCGAAACCTTCTGCCGCGAAGAGCACGACGACCTTGCCGAACGCATCGAAAAGAACGTCAACGCATATCTTGCCCAATAACAAAACGGACATCCCATGAGCAACCAGCGCTATATGATGCGCGGCGTATCGGCCATGAAGGAAGACGTACATGCCGCCATCAAGAACATCGACAAGGGAATCTTCCCGCAGGCCTTCTGCAAAATCATCCCCGACATCCTCGGAGGAGACCCGGAATACTGCAACATCATGCACGCCGACGGCGCAGGCACCAAATCGAGCCTCGCCTACATGTACTGGAAAGAGACCGGCGACCTCTCCGTATGGAAGGGCATCGCACAGGATGCCCTTATCATGAACACCGACGACCTGCTCTGTGTGGGAGCGGTGGACAACATCCTCGTATCCTCCACCATCGGACGCAACAAGATGCTGATTCCCGGCGAAGTCATCTCCGCCATCATCAACGGCACAGACGAACTGCTGGCCCAAATGCGCGAAATGGGCGTGGGCATCTATGCCACCGGCGGCGAAACGGCCGATGTGGGCGACCTTGTACGCACCATCATCGTCGACAGCACCGTCACCTGCCGCATGAAGCGCAGCGACGTCATCGACAATGCCAACATCCGTCCCGGCGATGTCATTGTCGGACTCTCCTCGTCCGGCACCGCCACTTATGAAGAAGGCTACAACGGAGGTATGGGCAGCAACGGTCTGACCTCGGCACGCCACGACGTGTTTGCAAAATACCTTGCCGAGAAATATCCTGAAAGTTACGACCACGCCGTGCCCGAAGAACTCGTCTACAGCGGTTCGTACCGCCTCACCGACGCCGTGGAGGGCAGTCCCGTCGATGCCGGACACCTCGTCCTCAGCCCCACGCGCACCTATGCCCCCTTCGTGAAGAAAATGCTCGACTGCGTCGACCGCAGCGAAATCCACGGTATGGTGCACTGCACCGGAGGCGCACAGACCAAGGTCCTGCACTTTGTCGGTGAAAACTGCCGCGTCGTCAAGGACAATATGTTCCCCGTTCCTCCCCTTTTCCGCGCCATCCACGAACAGAGTGGCACCGACTGGAGCGAAATGTACAAGGTCTTCAACATGGGACACCGCCTCGAAGTCTATGTACGCCCGGAAACCGCACAGCAGATTATCGACATCGCACGCAGCTTCAACATCGACGCACAGGTGGTAGGACACATTGAAGAAGGTCCCCGCTCGCTGACCATCAAGTCGGAATTCGGAGAATTCAACTATTGAAACACGGGCAGGCCCCCGAAGCCCTCCGCCCATAGCGAACGGACATAGCATCCCGTAAAGACCTTATCCATAAAAGGTGGAGCCGGAGTAACGCTTTCAGATTTACTTCGGCTCCCTTTTTGACCATTCCCTACAATGAACACACTACTCGAAAAACTTGACGCACTGGAGCCGCGCTTCCATGAGGTGGGAACCCTCATCACCGACCCGTCTGTCATCAGCGACCAGCAGCGCTATGTGCGTCTTACCAAAGAATACAAGGAACTCGAAGACCTCATGAATGTCCGCCGCGAATATGCCCTCCTGCTGAAAAACCTGGAAGAGAGCAAGGACATACTCGTCAACGAGGACGATGCGGAAATGCGCGAAATGGCTCGCGAGGAAATCGCAAGCTGTGAAAAACGCCTGCCGGAAATCGAAGAGGAAATCAAGCTCCTCCTTGTGCCCAAAGACCCCGAGGACGCCAAGAACGTTGTGCTCGAGATACGCGGCGGAACGGGAGGCGACGAGGCGGCACTCTTCGCCGGCGACCTCTTCCGTATGTACACCAAATACTGCGAGCAGAAAGGCTGGCGCATCGAGGTCAGTTCCTTCAGCGAAGGTGCTGCCGGGGGCTACAAGGAAATCGTTTGTTCCGTCACCGGAACCGATGTCTACGGCACTTTGAAATACGAAAGCGGCGTACACCGTGTCCAGCGCGTACCGGTCACCGAAACACAGGGCCGTGTCCACACCTCCGCCGCCACAGTCGCCGTGCTGCCCGAAGCCGATGCTTTTGAAGTCAGCATCAACGAAGGCGAAATAAAATGGGATACCTTCCGCTCCAGCGGTGCCGGTGGACAGAATGTCAACAAAGTGGAATCGGGCGTACGACTCCGCTACAACTGGAAAAATCCGGTGACAGGGACCGTTGAGGAAATACTGATAGAATGTACCGAGACACGCGACCAGCCGAAGAACAAGGAACGTGCTCTTGCTCGCCTGCGCACCTTCATTTATGACCGCGAGCACCAGAAGTATGTAGATGACATTGCATCGCGCCGCAAAAGCCTTGTCAGCACCGGTGACCGCAGTGCAAAAATACGCACCTACAACTATCCCCAGGGACGCATCACCGACCACCGCATCAACTACACCATCTACAACCTTGCGGCATTCATGGACGGCGATATCCAAGACTGCATCGACCACCTCATCGTGGCAGAAAATGCAGAACGTCTGAAGGAAGCCGAACTCTGACCCCCGTTCCCTGCATATTTGAAGGGGTGTTCTATAAATTAGTAAATTACATTTTATTCAAAGGGTGTCTGCTTGGCTTCGCCTTACTCTGTCGCGACTCGGGATAATCCAAACAAGTTTGGCTTCTCCTCTCGCTGCTCCATCGCTTGGCCGCTTTTCCACCTCTCGCACA
>SFJN01000119.1 GCA_004555055.1 Bacteroidales bacterium
GAACATTCCGTGAGCGAAGGAACTCTTTCAAACTGAAAGGATATATTTCTATTGGGATATAACGTCCACCGAGTGTAGTCATTATCTCCTTTGAGAGCATCTTTGCATTCGAACCTGTAATCCAAACTGTTTTTTTGCTGTCAGCCATGCGACGAGCAAACTTTTCCCACCCTTCAATATTGTGGATCTCATCAAGGAACAGCATCGGATTTTCGTTGCCGGTCATTTCTATGTGGCATTCCATAATAGCATTGAAATCCTCATGGGTAAAGTCAACAAGCCGCTCATCCTCAAAACTCAGATAGAGCATTTCGTTCCAACTGTGTCCCTCACGTAGTAGTTGCTGCATCTTTTCGAATAGTACGAACGACTTTCCTGCCCTGCGTACTCCAACGATAACATAGCAGTTGAAACCCTCTGTGACAATGTTCCTTTGGACAATTCTGTATCTTTCGACCTCACGGCGATTATCGAGGAGAATTTGCTTGAGTATAGTTTTGTTTATCATAGATATTAAAATGCGGTTTTATATTTCTATGCAAAAGTATAAAACATCATTTAAATAAACAAGATTTTCGAATACTTTCGGGCTTTTTTCACTGTTTTTGCCACATAGAATGTGCTGGTGAGTGACTTTACAACGTTCTGTTTAGGACAAAAAACGAAAAGCCCCTGCATGCCGATACCAGCGGGACTGGTGGCAATGCAGGGGTTACAGGAGCATTATTTTAGTAGGGTGTGTAGCTGTTATTTCACCTTTTCAAGGTCGAAGTCCAGTTTGATGGGGCTGAAGTTCTCCAGCGCGGTCTTTTCCTCTCCTACGACCAGGAATACGTTTTGGGCGGTGATGCCGAACTTCAGGTTACTGCCGGCAACGGTGTACATGCCGTTTTCGGCAGCCTCCACTTCAACTTCGATGGTGAGCTGCTGTGCTTCGCCCTCCTCTTCAGACGAGGGGATGGGGAACGAAATCTCCAGAGGTTCGGCGTTGAATGCCAGGGAGATGCAGTCGCCCGCCTCGGACACTGTGGGTTCGTAGCCGATGCTGTAGTTGACGGGACCGAGCTGTTCCACTATCGCCTCGGCAGCGTCCGCATCACCGACGATGGAGGTGACGATGTCCTTGACGGGGAAGTCGCTGATGTTCACGGAGTCGTTTTGGACAGTAGCCTTGATGTCGGCAACGACGGGGTCGGCATCTGCTTCTTCGCTGCGGAAAGGGTGGTGGCGTCCGCCTTCAGTACTTGAAGGAACTGTGTCCCATGAATTCGCGGAGGAGCGATGTGGGAGGAATGGCCTCGAGGGGCATGGGAACAAAGTAGTTGAGGAATTTCCGCAGGCGTGTGGCGGTGGCATATTCCGCTGCCGACTCCGGAACCATGCCGAGCAGCGGCAGGGCCTGTGCGCGTAGGGCGGCAAGTTCGTAGAGGAGCGAGGTGTTGATCATCACGTCGGCCTCCTCCTGGAAGGGGATAATCCACCGTTCCTCGCCGGCGGTTACCGAGGGACAGCGGCGGATGACCTCCTGTGGAGCATAACCACGGTATTTGTAGTCGCGGCAGATGCGTCGGAGCAGGCGGCAGTCGGTGGTGGGGATGTAGTTGTGGTCGTCGAGCATAATGGTGGTCAGTGCCGAAGCGTAGATTTTGTATTTCGCCTCGGCAGGAACCTTCTCGCTCATCCTCGGGTTGAGGGCGTGGTTGCCTTCGAGCACCAGCACCATTTCGTCCTGGAGTTTCAGATGCTTTCCGCTCGGTACGTTGCGGCCTATGGTGAAGTCGTAGAATGGGAGTTCAATCTCCTCGCCCGCCAGCAACTGTTCCATATGGCGGTTGAAGAGTTCGAGATTGACGGCCTCGATGTGCTCGAAGTCGTAGTCGCCCTTTTCGTCGCGCGGCGAGAGTACGCGGTCCACGAAATAGTTGTCGAGTGAAATCTGGTAGGGAATCTTCCCGCATGCCATGAGCTGCACGCAGAGGCGTTTGGCAAAGGTGGTCTTTCCCGACGATGAAGGTCCGGCAATGAGCACCACCTTGATGTGGGGATGTGCGGCGATGTGGTCAGCAATGCGGGAGATTTTCTTTTCCTGCAGGGCTTCGGAAACGGCGACGATGTCGTTCGTATGGTCGGAAAGGATGGCCCGGTTGAGTTCGCCGACGGTGGAGACTCCGAGGATGTCCTGCCAGCGGTGTTCTTCGCGGAAGACGTCGAACATCATACCTTGGCGTCGCATGGGGCGCAGTTGTCCGGGATTCTTCTGGTCCGGCACGCGCAGCAGGAGTCCGTCACCGAAGGGTATGATGTCGAAAAGCCGCAGTTGTCCGGTGCGGAGCAGCAGAGAGCCGTAGAAGAAGTCGCAGAGCGGAGTCTCCTCGTTCTCCTGCAGGGTATAGTAATGGGTATACAGGTCGCCGATGCTCTCCAGGAGTTTCACCTTCGGCGTAAGTCCCTGTTGGCGGAAGAGTTCGATGGCATCGGTGGTGTGGCAGCTGACGCGGTGGAAGGCAAGGTCGGCATCGATGAGGCGTTGCATTTCGGCCTTCAGGTTCTCCACCACCTGCGGTGTGACACCGCCTTCGATGTCGAGCGAGCAGAAGTAGCCTCCGGAGAGCGGGGTGCCGATGCGCAGGCGGGCACCGGGGAAGTGGTTGTTGACGGCCTTGTAGAGCACAAAGAAGAGGCTGCGGGTGTAGGTGCGTAGACCGGAATCGTCGGTGATGTCGAGGAATTCCACATCGCGGCTGTCGTTGAGGGTATAGTGCAGGCCTTCGGAGCGGTTGTTCACCAGGCAGTTGGTGGTGCCGTAGGGAAGGTTGAGCCCCAGCTGTGCGTACACCTCCTCGAGGGTGGAACCTTTCGGCACTTCCACCCACGACTGAGTGTTCCGGCAGAAAATCCTGATTTTTCTCATTTTCTTATATGAAAAGACGGAGTCCGGTCTATATTGCAGGCAAGACTCCGTCCGTAATGAAGGATGTCAGTTCTCGGGGGTAAAGAGAGGATCCCATGCGGGAAGCTTCACAGGCTTGAGATTGAGGAGCTTCAATGTCTCCTCGGGTACGAAGCGGCGTTCGACTACAAGGCGGAACATGTATTCGTCGAACCATTCGTCGGTCATCACCAGATGGCCCTGCACGCCGTATGTCGGTCCCCAGGAGTTCTCAACCTTCCACTTTCGGGTGTTGCCGTCGGCATCGATGTCCACGGCGCAGAGCGTCATGGCATGGCTCGATGCGCTGGCGAAGGTCTGTATGCGTTCGGCTTTCGTCATGGGGAATGTGGTGCCGAACACCGACTCGTAGTCGTAGTTGTCGAGCGAGAGGATACCGGTTTTGCGGTTGAGGAACTTGCCTACGTCGCAGCTGAAGTACATGCGTGTGCTGTCGGCGATGGAGGCTACGGCCATCTTCTTGATTTCGTCCATGGGGAGGTTGATGTAGGTCCAGTCGTGTCCGTCGTAGGTGTGGCGGTCAAGGTCGATGGTGTAGGTCTGGTGATAGGGGCGTGTGGGGTCGTTCATCAGCAGCACGTAGTTGTTCTGGAGGTCCCATCCTACGGTTTCCTTGTAGAACGACAGGGGTGTGTAGTGCTTCTTTTCGCCGAGGGGCTTTCCCGAGGCGTCCTTCCACTGGTAGTCGAACTCTGCGGGCGGTGTGCCGAGGCAGAGGGCGAGGATGTGGTAGACCTCGCCGAGCATTTCTTCCTTGCGTTTCTGCACGGCGTTGCTTTTGGCACCTCCTGCCACCATCTTCCGGAGTTCAAGACCCCACTGGCGGAGTTTGAGGCTGATGATGGATGCCATCTTCGAGGTGTTGTTGGCATTGTAGCTTTCGGGCATCACCTCGGCAGGCACCACGCCGTATTTGCTGACGATGTCCTGTACACCGGTGAATGTGCCACCGTCGCTGAGGGGATTCTTGAATAGCCATTCCACGGTCTTGTCGTCCATCGGCAGGTTGGCCTTGTCGATGATGGTCTGCAGGAAGAGGTTGGCCTTTTCGAGCTGGTCGTAGAAGGAGCAGAAACTCTGTGAGAATTCGAAATTTCCGAGTCCCTGTTCGGCAATCACCTTGGCACGCATGACGTTGAGTCCGGTGAAGAGCCAGCACCGTCCGCTCGACTGCTGGTCGGTGATGCCCTTCGAGGGAGCCTCGTGGCTGAAGTAGAGGTCGGTGTTGGCAGGGTTGACGGCTTTGGTGGCGATGGCGTCGATGCCGTTGGCAGCGAGAGCGTTGCGGAGTGCCACGTCCTGGCGGGTCAGTGCGTTTGCTGTGGTGATGCGCTGCATCACGTCGGGGGTAAGGGCCTGTGCGGCAGCCGAGAGCGGCGCGGCGAGCAGGAGTCCGAGAAGGATTTGCTTCATGCTATTTTTTTGTCTTTTGTTTTTTAGGATGAATGATGCGCGGGGATAATCATGCGCGAAATGAGGATATGGATTCTACTGGAGAAAGGATGGTCCGGAACTTATTTCCGTGCTTTTGAGATGCGTTTTCCGGGCGATTTCAGTTTCTTTCCGTCCTTTTTCCCTTTCTTTTTAGGTGCCTTTTCGTCCAGTGTCTTGATGGCAGGCATGGCATCGTCCTCAACGAGTCCGAAGTCGAGCTGCCGGCGTTCCAGGTTGGCGCGTTCCACCCTGAACCGCACCTTGTCGCCCAGGTTGTATACGCGGTGGTGGCGCCGTCCGACGAGGCGGTAGTTGTCTTCGTCAAACTCGTAATAGTCGCCCGTAAGGTTGCGCAGCGGTACCATGCCTTCGCATTTCGAGTCGTTTTCCTCTACGTAGATTCCGAATTCCGAGATGCCGCTGATAACTCCGTCGAACTCCTGTCCGATACGGTCGCCCATGAACTCCACCTGCTTGTATTTGATGGAAGCCCGTTCGGCGGTGGTGGCCAGCTGTTCCTGTTGGCTGCAGTGTTCGCAGAGGTCCTCGTATTTTGTGGCCGATGCGCTGCGTCCGCCCTCGGCATAGCGTTTGAGCAGGCGGTGGACCATCAGATCGGGATATCGGCGGATGGGTGAGGTGAAGTGGGTGTAGTGCTGGAACATCAGACCGTAGTGTCCGATGTTGTGGATGCTGTAGCGTGCCTTCATCATGGCTCTGAGTGCCACCATTTCCACCACGGCCTCTTCCTTGTGCCCCTTCACTTCCGCCAGCATGTGGTTCAGGCTTTTCGACACTTCGGTCTTCGAGCCTTCGGTGCGGAGCTTGTATCCGAAGCGTGCCACGAAACCGCGCAGGCGTTCGAGCTTTTCGGGGTCCGGGACATCGTGGATGCGGTAGGGCAGGACCTTGGGGTTCTTTCCCTTCGGGACGATGGCCACGCTTTCCGCCACGGCACGGTTGGCGATGAGCATGAATTCCTCCACCAGTTTGTTGGCGTCGCGTGCCACCTTGACGTAGGTGCTGATGGGGTGCCCCTTTTCGTCAATCTCGAAGCGCACCTCCGGACGGTCGAATCCGATGGACCCGGCCTGGAAGCGTTTCGCCCTGAGCTGTTTGGCAAGGCGGTCGAGGACGAGGATCTCGCGTGCCCATTCGCCCTTCGGCTCTTCGAAACTACCGTCCACCTGCGGATGGTTGCCGGGCTGCGACAGGTCGTCGGGCGATGCCTGGCCGTTGCGCTCGATGATTTCCTGGGCCTCCTCGTAGGTGAAGCGGCGGTCGGAGCGGATGACGGTGCGGGCGATGCGACGGTTCAGGATGTCGCCTTTGGCGTTGAGGGTGAAGATGACGGAGAAGGTGAGTTTCTCCTCGTCGGGGCGCAGGGAGCAGATGAAGTTGCAGAGGTGCTCGGGGAGCATGGGTATGGTGCGGTCGACGAGGTAGACGCTGGTGGCACGTTTCTGGGCCTCGCGGTCGATGATGTCGCCCTCCTGCACGTAGTGGCTCACGTCGGCGATGTGTACGCCGACCTCCCAGCGGTTGCCCATGGGGCGTATGGAGAGTGCGTCGTCGAAGTCCTTGGCATCGTGGGGGTCGATGGTGAATGTGGGGACGGCGCGGAAGTCCTCGCGGCTGGCAATCTCCTCGGGGGTGATGCCGGCGTCAATCTTGTCGGCTACACGCTCCACCTGTTTGGGGTAGGTATAGGGCAGTCCGTATTCGGCCAGGATGGCATGCATTTCGGTGTCGTTCTCGCCCTCGTTGCCGAGGATGTCCACCACTTTTCCGGTGGGGCACTTTGCCTGTTCGGGCCAGTCGGTAATCTTCACCACCACCTTCTGTCCGTCCTTGGCCCCTTTCACACCGCTTTTGGGGATGAAGATGTCGGTGGCGAGCGAGCGGTCGGTGAGTACGAAGGCATAGTCGCGCTCCACCTGTATCTTTCCGACGAAGGTGTCCTTGGCACGTTCCACGATTTCGATGACCTCCGCCTCACGTGTGTGTGTGCGTCGGCGTGCCAGCATCGTCACCCGTACGCGGTCGCCGTCGAGGGCATGGCGCGAATTCCGTTCGCTGACGAGTATTTCCTTGCCGCCGTCGTCGGGGACGAACACGTTGTGGCCGTTGCGCTTCTTGCGGAAAATGCCCTCGATGACCTGGCTGCCACGGGGCTGGTGTATGTAGGTTCCGTTACCGTCGGTGGTGAGATAGTCGTCGAGGACGAGGTCCGAAAGGCACTCTATGACGACCATTTTGGCAGGATGCTTTACGGCACTGATGGCCGAAAAGATGTCCTTGACGTTCAAAGGCTTGTTTTCGCTCTTCTCGAAGAGGCAGAGCAGGCGGTTCATCATCTCGCGTTTGCTCTGGCGGTTGTTTTTCTTTGCCATGACTGTTCGTGTTTTTTGTGTGGCAGAACCTTTGTGGAATATTCCTTGCCGGCAGACGGCGGTACAATGTCCCCTTCGCTGGGGCTGCGAGGAAGCCGGAGGATGCTGACGTCCCCCCTTCTCTTTGTCTTCCCCGGCAGAGTCGGGAGTCTTTTTTCGATTTCCCGGCATCGTCTGCCTGCTTTTCTTGCAGGTGCAAGGAATACAGTGCATTGCAAAGTTATGGAAAAAAGCGAAAACCTGCAGTATCCAAAGCCCCTTTTGTCATGTTTTTTGTCTGTTCTTCATCGTTTTTCCATCGTATGGCATTGCTCTGTGCCGTTTGCCGTTCCGCTATGTTCCGGGCAACAGCCCACTTTCTTTCCATTACTACAGGGATGTTCCATTATTTTGCTTGACTTGTCTTCCTCCCCGACCTTGGCAGGATAAATGACAGAAAACTCGTAAGGATTTGGCATTATCCTAAGGGATTTTGCATTTTGCTTGTGGAAAATGCAAGGATGTTGCCGTGAAAATGGGGTAAAAAAAGTCCTGAAACCGCCCTAATCCTACACCATTCCATGAATCCTACACCCTATCCTTCACCCGAAACTGCCAGTAAATACAGCAAGTTCGAGGCATGGGTGTAGGAAATGTAGGTTTTTTTCCGAAAACTTTTTTTGTGGAGGGGGAAACTGAAGCGGTTTCCACAATAGAATAGGGTGCGTACCGGAAAACGAAAACATCGGACTTCTTTGATAGAAACCTCCGTACTTTTGGTGCAAAACCTCCGTACTTTGTATCAAAGAAGTCCGATGTTTTTGATTTCCGAAACGCCAATGAATGCCGGCAGATGGTGCAAAGTTTTGGAATGTTGTTGCCTTCTGATATTCCGGTTGACATGTTGGGGACACAAACAAAAAGATATTATGCGGCGTAATTTTTGAACGATAAATAAGGAGAATTGTCCAAAAATTAAAAAAATAAGTTTGAAATGGTACATTTGTCCGTAAATATTTTACGGAATGGTGTTTTGTCGGTAATTTTGCACCCAAAATATAGCAAAATGATATTTTAAGCTAAAAGGATAGCATGAAATAAGCTATGATATTGTGTTATAAATAACCGTAAAAGAAAGGAAAAGATATTATGTGTGGAATCGTATCTATCTTCAATATTCAGGAGCAAACTCCTGAATTGCGACAGCAAGCGCTTCGTATGAGCCAGAAGATCCGTCATCGCGGACCAGACTGGAGCGGAATCTACTGTGGTGGTTCTGCTATCCTGGCACATGAGCGTCTGAGCATTGTTGACCCGGAAAGTGGTCGCCAACCTTTGTTTGCACCAGACAAGAAACAGGTGCTTGCAGTGAACGGCGAAATCTACAA
>SFJN01000120.1 GCA_004555055.1 Bacteroidales bacterium
TGCTTGCAGCTGACGGTGATGCTGAGGCGGTCGTCGCGGTGCACCACGGCTTCATGTTTGCGCTCGAAATGATAGCGTTCGCCCACCTGCATGTCCTGCAGATACACGAAGTCCTTGCTGCTGACGCAGGAGGACAATGCCAGCAATGCTGACAGGAACAGGAAAAGAATTCTTGACATTGTATGTAGGGATGTTCTAAATTTCTTGTTAATCGGTCCGTAACAGCGCAGCGCTCCGTATCAGCGTCAGCGCTCCGTAACAGCGTCAGCGCTCCGTATCAGCGTCAGCGCTCCGTAACAGCGTCAGCGCTCCGTAACAACGCCAGCGCTCCGTATCAGCGTCAGCGGTCTAGAACCGCTATAAAATCCATAAAAAGCCCCGCCCGACGACCACGGATGAAAGGGAAAGGGAAGAAAGGCCGAAAGCCGTCTGGGCTGGGGCAGGCTACCACGCCGGTAACCACACACGATATGTGTGTATTTTTTGGGGGGGGGAATGTATTTCTGGAATCTGTATTTTTTAGGGGAGTGTATTTTGGCAGGAGGGGCTATCGCCCACATCCTCCGGAATCATCCCGGATTATCCGGAACATCCGGAACATCCGGAACATCCGGAACATCCGGTCCAGCGCAGCGGTCCGGTTCATCCGGAACATCCGGTTCATCCGGTTCATCCGGTTCAGCGCAGCGGTCTATAATCCCGAAAGCCCACTGGCACAAACCTGTGCGGCGTCGGCATCGGGGCGGCAAAGGAGGCGTCCGACGGGAACGGCGGTCACCACCGCGGAGAGGGTGGCATAGAGGGCGCGCGAGAGCACACCGTCGGAAGGGATGACGGAGCATCCCGGAAGGATGGCGGTGAGGGCTTCGACGTCCGCCAGCGGGACGAACCGGTTGTCGGGGGCCTGCTGCAGACGGACGATGCCGGCGAGGGGAACGACGGCATTATGGTAACATGCCGTCTTGCCGCTCCACGGACTGCCCCACACCACCGGACCGTCGGCGGAGAGGCGGAGGATGGGGTTGTCGTCGTTGAGGAGCGTGGCACCGGCAAAGGTCTGCAACCATTGCCGGGCGTGGGTGCTCTTCCCGGTACCGCTCTTCCCCATAAACAGGAAGGCGCGGTGCTGCCACACCACGGCGGCAGCATGGAGGGAGATGCCGTCATGGAGGAGGATGGCCTGCGAAAAGGCTATGCGGAGCATCGACGAAAGGGCGGCTCCGGCATAGGGGTCGTCCCAAAGGATGTGGGCACGGAGGCGGCGGAACCGGCTGTCGGCAAGCATCGTATGCTCCGGACCTTGCGGCGAGCAGCGGAGGAGGATGCGGTAACCGCCACCATGGGGGAGGCGGAACAGCCGCGTGACACCCATATCGTTCTCTGCCACATCAAGGAGTATATCCCCCTCCGTCATCGGGGGGAGGCCTTCCTCCACGGCAGAGAGCGCAACCAGCGCCTCGTCACCTTCGGAAGGTGCCCCGCGGAAATCGCGGAACGAGGGCAGCAGCGTCTCCACAGCGGCATACGGTGGCAGCAACAGACGGATGCCGCACCCCGCCACAGAGAACATATAGGATTGCATGGGAGTAAGGGATTTTTCAGTTCGTCCGGAACCTCCGGACCATCCGGACCTTCCGGAACCTCCGGAACCTCCGGAACTTCCGGACCATCCGGTCCATCCGGGCCTTCCGGACCATCCGGCCGCCCCTCCGTAATCCCCTCAAACCTGCCCCCGCAGGAGCTGCGCCACCATCCAGAAGGCCTCAGATGGCGCATAGCGGAGGGAGAACCCGAGATGCCGCACAAAGGCGGCGGCGGTGCGGCACTTGCGGTGCCACGGAGCGACGGCAGCCTGGGAACGTGCCGAGGCATACTGCCCGAAGTTCCCGCCGCGGAGGACGATACGCATCAGAGCCTGCGACGAGGCGGAGGCATCGGCATAGGGAAGTTCGGCGGCGGAAAGACGGAAGTCGTTGCGGAGGCAACCATGGAGGAGTCGCTGCCAACGTTCGAGCCCCGTCTCGCGGCACAGCCGGTGGAAGGCCTCACCGTAGGAGACGGAAGGGATGCTGCGGCAGAGACACGCCACATCGCACAGCTGGCGCAGACCGATGCCGTGACCCATGGCATGTTTGAGGATGTGCGAGGAGAGCATCAGCATCTCCAGGGCGGGGGCGGGAATCTCCACAGGGAAGGCATCGTCGCCGATGGGACGTACCACAAACCCTTCGTGGACCTCAGCATCCTGCACCAGCGATTGCAGACGCGGATTGTAGAGGTCGAGGAGACGGGGATGGTGCTCCACCTTCACCCCACACCATATATAATATATACTGCCGTCGGGCTCCCGCTCCACATGCACCCCCTGGCGCCGTACCCACGCTTCCGCCCGTTGGGCATCGCCGCTGTGGGGGAAATAGAGGTCGATGTCGCCGGCCTGGCGCAGGAGAGGATGGCGATAGCACTGCGCCGAAGCCTGTCCTTTGAGGAGCACGGGCCGCAGACCCTCCGCCCAGAAGGCGTTGCAGAGCCGGCGGAGGACGGTGTTCATCGTCCGGTTGTGACGCACGATGCGGTCGGTAGCCGCCAGCCACCGCAGGACGAGGTCCTCGGGCGGGAGCATTGCCTCGGGCAGACAGTCGAGACCGTCATATGCCAGTGCCGTCACCGTCTGCTCCTCCGCCAGACGGAAAACCCGCTGCCAGGCTTCGGGAGAGAGGGGGAAGAGTGCCACATCGGGCGGAGTCTTCCACAGCGCGGCCCTCAGCAGGGCGAGCAATACCTGCGTCTCCACATCGTAGTTCATGCCAGACAATTTCTTTTTTTTACGGAGGTTCCGGAGGTTTCGGAAATTCTAGAGATTCTAGAGATTCTAGATTTTCTAGGATATCTAGAGTTTCTAGAGTTTCTAGAGTTTCTAGAGTTTCTAGAGTTTCTAGAAATCCTAGATTTCCTAGATTTTCTAGATTTTCTAGAACATGCTAAATCACCAGCCCCTGTTCTTTCCATTCCGCCAGTTGGCGTTCCACATCGGCGAGGGCGGTGGCGGGGTCCACATCGAAGTCTTCGCAGAGGCGTTGCGCCAGGATGTCGGCCCGGCAGCCCTCCTCCTCGGCATAGCGCCAAATGTGGGCGGCGGTGTTGTTGAGGGTGTAGACGTGGGTAAGGTTGACGCGGCCCGAAGCCGCATCGGCAATCATATAGCGCTGCCCCAGACGATGGAGCAGCAGATCAGGTTTCAATCTCATGAATCTCTTTTGTTTGTCGTGGGGCGTCCGCCCCATCCGGAACCTCCTCTGATATCCTCTTGTATCCTCTCCCATCCTCTCAAATCCTCAAAACTTCTTGCCCGTAATGATGGACATGGAAGTGAGGAAGATAATCTTGATGTCGAGCCAGAGGTTCCAGTTTTCGAGGTATTCGAGGTCCATCCTCAGACGTTCGAGCATCTTCTCGAGCGTATCGGTATAGCCGTTGTAGAGCGTGGCACTCGAAAAGAGTCCCGGACGCATCTCGTAAAGCCGCTCATAGTCGGGATTCACCGCCATAATCTTCTCGACGAAGAACTGGCGTTCGGGACGGTATCCCACCACCGACATGTCGCCCTTGAGGACGTTCCACAGTTGCGGGAGTTCGTCGAGATGGTGCTCACGGAGGAAACGTCCCACCCTCGTCAGGCGTTTGTCGCCCTTGACGTAGAGCGCGGGACCGTCCTTCTCGGCCGTCACCGTCATGGAGCGGAACTTATAGAGCATGAAGGGCCGTCCGCCGCGACCGATACGCTCCTGCCGGAAGATGGCAGGACCGCCATCCTCGTGACGGATGACGAAATACAACACCACAAACGCCGGCGAGAACACCAGCAGTCCACATAACGCCACGAGCACGTCAAAAGCACGCTTCAACCGTTTTGCCGCTGTGCTCAGCGCCTTTTTCCTTATTTCTTTTGCACTCATACAGATTATCTCAACACATTTTCTATTGTATTCTTAATTCCTCTGATATCCTCTCGTATCCTCTGATATCCTCTTCTATCCTCTTGTATCCTCTTCTATCCTCTTGCTTCCTCTCCCTAAAAAAGATTACAGTCCGGCATAGAGGGCGAGGCACTTGTCAATCATGCGGTCGATGGTGAAGAGTTCGCGAAAACGCTTGCGGGCACCTTCGCAATAACGGCTGTAGACCTCTTCGTCCTTCGTCACCTCGCATATCGCCTCCGCCAGTGCCTTGGCATTTTCCGGCGGTACGTTCAGCCCCGACACCCCGTGACCGTTCACCCATGCCACCCCGCTTTCGGGAATGGTGGTCGTCACCACCGGCTTGCCGCACGACATCGCCTCAATCTGAACGATGCCGAACGCCTCCGTCTTCTGCACCGACGGCAGGCTGAAGAGTGTGCAGGCGGTGTAGTATGCCGGCAGGTCCTCGTCGGGCACCCGTCCTATGAGCAGCACCTTGTCCTGCAGTCCGAGGTCGTGGATCTGCTGTTCGAGGTCTTCGCGCAGAGGTCCGCTGCCACCAATCACCACCACACAATCGTCGGGGAGATAGCGCGCCGCCTCCACCAGATAGCGGAAACCCTTGTAGGGCACCAGACGTCCGAGGGAGAAGATTATCCGCCGTCCGCCGAAGCGTTGCCGCAGACGTTCCGCCCCCGCAGCGTCAGGCTTCACCGCCTCGATGCCGATGGGCAGATGGGTGGTCTTGTGCTGCATATGGCGCAGGAAGGGCGATTGGGCGACATACACCGGTGAGGTTCCGACGATGATGTCGGCACGCCGCACCAGCCATTCCTGCATCGGCAGGTACATCTTCAGCAGGCGTTTCTGCCGCACGATGTCGCTGTGCCAGTGCAGCACCACCCGTCCCTTGTAGCCCGAGCACCACAGCGCCAGACAGGCAGTGGGGTCGGGATGGTGGATATGGATGATGTCGTAGTTGTGACATATCTTCCGCAGCATGGCCACCATGGCCGGGGAGATCATCGTTGCCGACACCTTCTTCAGCGTATGACAGCAGAACAGGCGGGCGCCATGTTCCAGTTCCACGGTGCGTGTACCACCCTCGATGGCGGCACATAGCATATCGCACGCCACCCCGCGGGCAGCGAGGCCCGTCATCAGGTCGTACATCACCTTCTCCACCCCACCCTTTATGGGGTAGAACTTTCCAACTTGTAATATTTTCATCAAGCGTTATTGATATGGTACAGATGTTCCGGAGGCTCCGGATGATCCGGATTTTCCGGAAGGTCCGGATTTTCCGGATGGTCCGGATGATACGGAAAATTTCATTTCAGCAGCCGGTCGTAGAGGCGGAGGTAGTCGGTGTAGCGTTCGTCCTTGTCGAAATGTTTCAGGGCATAGTCCCTGCAGGGAGCCTGGTAGAATCTTTTGCCGCGGCCGATGATGGTGCGTGCCGCCTCGAGCATCGCCTCCACATCGCCCTGCTCCACCACCATCCCCGTGCGGCTCGTCACCGCCTCGATGCTGCCGCCGGTATGGTACGTCACCACCGGTGTGCCGCAGGCAATGGCCTCAAGGTTCACCGTCGGATAGTTGTCTTGCCATGTAGGGTTCAGGAACACCTCCGCCAGGGAATAGAGCTGTGCCAGTTCGTCGACGTTGTCGGTGCGGCATATTCCCACGACGTTCTTCGGCAGTTGCCGCCGCTGTTCCTCCGTCACCCCCACCATCACCAGCACCTCGTTTTTGCGGAGCATCGCCGCCAGCCTCATCAGGTCGTCCCATCCCTTCTCGCGGCACCAGATGCTCGCCACGGCAATCAGCACATGCTCCTGGTAGATGTGGTATTTATATCGGATCTCATCGTCGGCATAGGGTAGGAAGACCGAAAGGTTGATGCCGTTGTGGATCACCTTGAAACGGCTGTCCGCCATAAACGACTGTAGCATCTCGTCCTTCATCCATCCCGATACGGGCACCACCGTCAGCCGACCTTTCGGCAGGGAGGTGAAGGCCGCCCGTTTGTCGGCGAAGTTCTGCGCCGACCGGTCCTTCCACCAGCTGGTGGGGAAGAGCCTCCGCTGCGGACAGTTCCCGCATCCGCTTTTCCACTTCTGGCATCCGGCAAACGAATAGTAGTAGCAGTGTCCGGTATACGCCCAGCAGTCGTGGATGGTCCACACCACCGGCGTCTTGATTCCCGCCAGATAGCGGAAGAGGGTGGGATAATGCAGGAAGTACCCGTGTATGTTGTGCAGGTGAATGATGTCCGGCTGCAGGTCCTCAATCCGTTCCACGAGTTCGTGCGTGGCGCGTTCCGATGCCAGTCCGTGCCGGTCAAGGAGGCGCGTCATCAGCCCGTGCCATGCCACGCTCATCTTCCCTCCCACGGGCACCGTCTGCGATTTGCACGGCATCATCCCGTCGCGTCCGCGGCTGTAGGCGATGTAGCTCTCCCAGCCGTGTGCCATCGCCAGTTCCCCAATCTCCTGCACGATGCGGCCGGTGGAGGTGTTTCTTCGCAGCACGGGATTGATCTGCAACAGTCTTTTCTGCATATTTACTATTTATTTCTGCATATTTACTATTTATGTTTTAGGGGGAGGTATTAAAGAATTCGGATTGTCCGGAACCCCATACGCGGAGTTTTATTGAATGCGGATTTAACTGATTTATCTGATTTTCCAATTCCATCCGGCATCCTCTAAAAATCCTCTTGAGTCCTCTCAAATCCTCTTGAGTCCTCTCAAATCCTCTTACGCCCTCTCAAATCCTCTAAAAATCTTCACCTCTCCACCGGAACGAGGTCCTCGAACAGTTCTTTCCACATCCCCATCACGCGGGCCTCGGAATACTCGTCCACGACCTTACGGGCCTCATCGCTCATCCGTCGGCGGGCGTCGTCGTCGTCCATCATCCGCATCATTCCCTGTGCCAGGGCTGCGATGTCATCGTTCGGCACCAGGATGCCGTTTCTGCCGTCGCGGACGATGTCTTTCGGTCCGCATTTGAAGTCGAACGTCACCACCGGCAGGCCGCACGCCATGGCCTCTATCATCACCATCGGGAAACCCTCGTAGTGGCTGCTCATCACCAGCATAGCGCTGTCAGCATACTCCGCAGCGATGTCCTTTGTCGGAGCATTCACGCGGGCTGTAGTTTCCATCCCGTTATTGCGGATGAAGTTTTCCAACATGTCACGCCATTCGCCCTGCCCGAAGATGTCGAGCCTCCAACCATCGTAACGTCCGGCCTCCTGCACCAGTCTCCAGGCCTGCAGCAGACGGTCGAAGCCCTTCTGATAGTCGAGCCTTCCCACGGCGATGATGCGTTTCCGCTCTCCCGTGCTCCGGTGGTCCCCCATCGGCAGTGCCGCATTCGGGATGACGGTGATGTTCGGCATCTCCCCCCAATATCCGCGGTCCTCGCGGGTGAGCACCACGAATCGGTCGAAGCGTCGCACGATGTCCTCATCCTGCCGTGTCCGCCGGCGGTCAATCCATCCCAGCAGTCCGTGGCGGCCATATTGCAGGCGGAAGAACTTGCAGAAGTGGAGTTCCAGCACCTTCCGGCTGCCGTCGGGTATGTCGGGGATGAACGACGACTCCGAGGGGTAGAGCGACACCACCACGTCCGCCCGTTCGCGCATCAGCAGTTGTGTCAGCCGTTTTTTGTGCAGTCGGCGGCGGCGCAGGTATCCGGCAATTTTCCGCAGCGGATGCTTGTCGTTGTCGTCCGAATAGTTGATGCCGAGGTCCACCATCCTCACCCCTTCCGGTACGGGGTAGAACGGTGGCCGTCCCTTCTGGTCGGTGGTGACAATCATCACTTCCCATCCGAGCCTCTCCACCATCCACCGTATCTTGTTGAGCATCACCCGCTCCATCCCGCCGGGGTTATAGACAGAATGGTTACAATAGATGATTTTCATAATGAGTCTTCAGGGCCTATTCTTCGAATTATCTTTGCAGGATTACCACCAATGATACAATCTGCAGGAAAACTTTTTGTTACGACAGAACCAGCAGCAACAATACTTCTTGCCCCTATTGTCACACCCTTTAATATGATACAATTAACACCAATAAAGACATCATCCTCTATGACAATAGGTTTGGACACACCCCA
>SFJN01000121.1 GCA_004555055.1 Bacteroidales bacterium
CTATTCCACAAGACCGGCATACCCGACGATTCCACAAGGCAAGTGGCTACAAGGGTAATGGCAATAGATGGCAGAATGAAGTCGGGCTATATGGCTACGGCTTTCAGAACGGCGTCTCTTGTGCATCCCCCTTTTAATGAAAGGTCTTTTCCCCGGTCCGGTGGCAGCAAAAAGGCAAAAAATCCCCCGAACAGGGCTTTTTTGCAGTAAAACACATGGTTTTTATTTCCGAAAAAATGTAAATTTGCGGAAAATTACCTTACGGAATCCGTTCCGATGCCTTGAATCACTCCTGGCGGAGCCTATGTGCTTGCCCCGTCGGTTCGTGTTGGACTTCACATCAGCGCATTCCCTGTTAGCCTTTTACCATGAATCACACCCTCCGTTTCCCCCTTCGACTTTTGTATGCCGCTGTGCTGCTACTGGGCGTTTTGGCCTTCAGTGCCTGCAGCAAGCCCCGTCCCGTATGGAACATCGGTGTGTCGCAATGCAGCGATGATGCATGGCGTGCCAAACTCAACCGCGAGCTCACCATTGCGGGGTACGCCAGCGACGACATAAGGCTTCATATCGTTTCTGCCAACGACAACAGTGCCCTTCAGGCAAAACAAATTGAACGTTTCGTGGCCGAAGGCATGGACCTTATCTTCATCTCTCCCAACTCGTCGGACTCCCTTGTCCATGCCATCGACAAGGCGTATGATGCTGGCATCCCCGTCGTGCTCTTTGACCGTCATACGAAAAGCAACAAGTACACCGCCTACATCGGTGCCGACAATTATGTCATCGGTTTCGCAATGGGCCAATGTGTGGCAAACCGTATGGGCGGCCGAGGCGTGGTGGCAGAGCTGCAGGGCCTGCAGGGGTCTTCGGCAGCCATAGATCGTCACCGCGGTTTTTCCGATGCCCTCAGTGCACATCCTGCCATCCGCGTCATCAGCGCGGGGGCAAAGGGCTGGACCATGCGCCACGGAGAAGAGGCCATGACGGAAATCCTCCAGCGTTCCGCTGCCGACGGGCGCGACATAGACTGTGTCTTCGGCCACAACGACCGTCTGGCCCTCGGAGCACGTCATGTGGCCATGCGCGAGGGCCTGCACCGCATACTGTATTTCGGCGTGGACGGCCTGCCGTCGTCCGATGGTGGTATAGAGGCCGTGGCAAGCGGGAAGATGGAGGCTACGTACATCTACCCCACACAGGGCCTGGAGATGGTCAGTCTGGCACGCCAGATTCTCACCCACCAGCAATTCCAGCGTGTCAACATCCTGGAGTCCGCCATCATCGACCACAGCAACGCCCAGCTTATGGCATTGCAATACCGGGAGATGGAACGTGCCAGTGAGGACCTTGAAATGCTGGACAGCCGTGTGGACACCTATTTCACGCGTCTGCACGTGCAGCAACGTGTCATTGCCGGATTCATCATTGTCGTAGTCATCATCATTCTTCTTACTCTGCTGCTCTACCGTTCCTATCTGGCCAAGGCCCGTCTGCACGATGAACTTACGTGCCGGCATCAGGAACTTTCCCAACTCTACCGCCAGATGGAGGACATTGCGGATGCGCGTCTGTTGTTCTTCACCCAGATCGGACACAGGCTCCGCACGCCTCTTACCCTGCTCGTCGCCCCCGTAGAGACCCTGCTTGCCGACCGCAACCTGCCCCACGCGGCTCATGAACTGGTAGAGATGATGCAGCGCAATCTCCGCGGGCTGACCACACTGGTAGACCGTATGCTCGATCCAAAGAGCGGCGATGCCGAGGTTCCGGCTCCAGGTGAGCATACTCCCGGAGAACACCCGTTGCAGGCGACTGAGCAGGGAGTGGATGACATGTATGCCCTTGATCCGTATACACCGGACGACGGTTCTCCGGAAGATGGTGTCGGCGATGTCGATGCCGGTGAACGAGAACAGATACTGGTGGTCGATGACAATCCTGATGTGCGGAAACTGCTGCGGAACATCCTCCATGATGCGGGTTACGCCGTCCATCTTGCCGCCGACGGTCAGCAGGGTTATGAGGCTGCCCGCACCAATGTCCCCGACCTTATCGTCAGCGACGTGATGATGCCGGTCATGGACGGACTCGAGATGTGCCGCCGGGTAAAGGCCGATGCCGTTACCTGCCATATTCCCTTGCTCATGCTGACGGCCCGTACGCTCGACGAACATCGTGTAGAGGGCTACCGTTATGGCGCCGATGCTTATCTCACCAAACCCTTTTCGCCCGCCATCCTTACCGCCCGCATTGCCAATCTCCTTGCCAACCGCCGGTCGCTCATCGCCTCATTTGCCCACGGATCCGCACCCGTTTCCGGCGATGTTCCGGCATTGTCGGCGGCTGGTGACCCCGAGAACGACTCTTCCGGCACCTCCTCCGCGTCGGGAGATGCCGCGGCCGCGGCCGACGTTTCAGCCGTACAGATGCCGCAGCAAGAGACGGCACCCCGGCTTTCGCCGCGCGACGAGGCCTTCATGGCGCGCTTCTCCGAGATTGTATGCCGGCATCTTTCCGATGCTGATTTTGGAGTGGAGGATGCCTGTAGCGAGATGGCAATGAGCCGTGTACAGCTGTATCGTAAGGTAAAGGCGCTGACGGGGAATACGCCCGTTGAACTCCTGCGGCGTGCACGTGTGGGGCGTGCACACGAACTGCTCCTTACCACGGACAAGAGCATTTCGGAAGTCGCCTATGCCTGCGGGTTCAGTGCCCCTTCGTATTTCAACAAATGCTTCAAGGACGAGTACGGCATTACGCCCGGCGAACTCCGTCCGGCTTCGACCGAAGCCTGAGGTGCACGCCCCACCCCCGGTTTCCCTTGTTTTCTCCTTAACCGTAAAGAATCTGTACCTGCCCGCTGCGCGGTTTCTGTACGTTTCATGTCCTATGCCTTGTCGTCAGGAAGAATCGAAAAAAACATCCTATCTTCCTTGACGACAAGGTTTTTTCTGTCCTTGTCCTAAGACAAAACGTACTTTTCATGAAAATTTTGTTTCATTGAAACATTTGTCGCATTTTACGAACGATTTTTTAAAGTCTACATTGCGATTCCGGTCGTACCTTTGCACCGGAATTCAGCTAAGGGAAGGGTGATTCACCGTCTCTGGCTTCCGTAAATTCTGAAAAACACAAAACATAAAACACACATGCAACAGTTCAAGAAATCAGTTACAGCAGCACTGATGGTCATGGCCTCGTCCGTGGTCTATGCGCAACAACGGATGGAAGTGACAGGAACCGTGGTTGACCCCTCAGGCGAGACGCTCATCGGAGCCGCCATCATGGAGAAAGGTACGACGAACGGAAGCATTACCGATGAAGACGGACATTTCAAGATTAGCGTCCAGGAAGGTGCAACCCTTGTCATCTCTTATATAGGATATGACAAGCAGGAACTTCCCGCTACTGCGGAGATGCGGGTTGTGCTTACGGAGGATGTACTGAACCTGCAGGAGGTGGTGGTGACAGGTTATACCACCCAGCGCAAGGCCGACCTCACGGGTTCCGTCTCTGTGGTATCAACAAAGGAATTGAAGAAGACTTCCGACAACGACCCCATGCGTGCCCTGCAGGGTAAGGTGGCAGGTATGACCATTACTGCCGACGGCTCGCCTTCCGGAACCGGTACGGTACGTATACGTGGTATCGGCAGCTTCAACTCTTCGCAGGACCCGCTCTTCGTCATCGACGGTGTTCCCACTACCTCATCCCTCAATTCGCTCAATATGAATGACATTGAGTCCATGCAGGTGCTGAAGGACGCTGCTTCGGCTTCCATCTACGGTTCGCGCGCTGCCAACGGTGTCATCATCATCACCACCCGCAAGGGAAAAAAAGGCGAGAAGGTGAAAGTGGACTTCGGAGCCAACTTTACGGCACAGTTCTATACGCCACAGTCGATGATGAGCCTCTGCAACACGCAGGAATATGCTACCGCCATGGCACAGGCGGCGCTGAACGACGGTATCGACCCTGTAACCTACGCCGGCAACTACGGACTCGACCTGCGGGCCTCGCAGGGAGTAGGCATCAAGGCTTACGACCCCGCTACCGGACAGTACAACAGCTACACCGTCAACGGACGTTACGACGGATATATCAATGCCGCCAGAACCATGAACTTCAGCGACACCGACTGGCTGGAGGCCATATCGCAGACGGGATTCCGCCAAAGTTACGACCTCAGCGTGTCCAACGCTACGGAAAAGGGCTCGGCACTCCTCTCGCTCGGATACAAGAAGAGTAGCGGTATTCTGAAATACACTGACTTCGAGAGTTTCTCTGCACGTGTGAACACCAGTTATAACGTGAACCGCTATGTGAGCATCGGCGAAAACCTCAACGTCACCTATTCCGACCAGGTCAATTCCTTCCCCATGGAGAATGCCCTGAAGATGTCGCCCACGGTTCCGGTGTACGAAGCGGACGGTGTAACGTTCGGCGGACCCGTCGGAGGCATGAGCGACCGCCACAATCCCCTGCGCGAACTCTATATGAACCGCGACAACCGGCTGATGACCTGGCGCGTTTTCGGAAATGCCTATATAGACATCAAGCCTGTAGAAGGACTGGTGCTGCGTTCGAATTTCGGACTTGACTATGACCAGGGATTCATCCACAGCGTGAACTACACCTTCCATTCCGACATCGTGAACAATTCCACCCCCAGCGTTACACTGAGCGGGGCCAACGACACGAAGTGGACCTGGTCAAACACAGCCAACTACAACTTCACTCTTTGGGAGAACCATCATTTCGGCGTACTGGTGGGTATGGAGCTCCATCACCAGAACCGCGATGACTATTCGAGCTATGCCGAAATGTTCGCCTTGGAAAACTATAAATATATGTGGCCGGATGCCGCTACGGGTACGGAGCGTGCAACGGGTATAGCATCGGGCTATAACCTGGCATCCTTCTTCGGCAAGGTCGACTACAACTGGAATGAGCTCCTGCTGGCTTCGTTCACCATCCGTCGTGACGGCAGCTCCCGCTTCGGACGCAACAACCGTTATGGTACGTTCCCTGCCGCAACCCTGGGATACCGCCTGTCGGAAAACCTCAAGAAAGACTGGCTCAACGACCTCAAGATTCGTCTGTCGTGGGGTGAGACCGGAAACCAGGCCATCGCCAACTCCGCCCGCTACGGACTCTTCGTCGCCGACTACGGAAACGACCGCATCACATCCACAGCCTACGACCTCTATCTCCAAGGCTCGGGCATCTTCCCCTCCGGATTCCGTGCCACCCAGACCGAAAACCCCAACCTCAAGTGGGAGACCACCATACAGTACAATGCCGGTGTGGACTTCGCATTCCTCAACAACGGGCTCTTCGGTACCGTCGACGTCTATCTCAAGAAGGTGAAGGACATGCTCATCCAGCCCGCATACCTTGCATCGCTTGGCGAAGGCGGTTCCACATGGAGCAACGGACCCTCGCTGCAGAACTGGGGTATGGAATTCACCGTCGGATACCGCCACACCACGGCCTACGGACTCACCTACTCCCTCAATGCCAATGCTGACTTCTTCCGCAACCGCGTCACATGGCTTCCCCTCAGCACTACGGGTTCCTATGCACATACCACTAAAGAAAACCTCGTTGAGGCACGTGTGCCCTACGGCTCCATCGTTGGATATGTCGTTGACGGACTCTACCAGAATGAAGAGGAGGTACGCAACAGCGGACAGGACAATGCACGTGTGGGCGGTTTGAAATACCACGACCTCGATGGCAACGGACGCATCAATGCCGACGACCAGACATGGATCTTCAATCCAGTTCCCGATTTCTCGTGGGGTCTCAATGCCACATTGAACTACCGCAACTTCGACCTTACGCTCTTCTTCCAGGGTGTCTGCGGTGTGGATATCTACAACAACCAAAAGTTCCAGACCGACTTCTGGAGCATCACCGATGCCGGTAGCAACAAGGGAAACCGTCTGCTCGATGCCTGGACCAAAGACAACACCAGCTCCACCATCCCCGCTCTCACCACCAACAACACGGGCGACGAGGGACGTGCCTCGAGCTATTTCGTCGAACACGGATCATGGTTCAAGCTCCGCACCTTGCAGTTTGGATACAACATTCCCCAGCACGTCCTCGAAAAGCTCCGCATGAGCAGTGCACGCTTCTATGTTTCCGGACAGAACCTCTTCACCGTCAAATCGAAGGACTTTACGGTTTCCGACCCCGAAAACCCCAACTGGGCTTATCCTAATGCCACTTCCGTCAGCTTCGGTCTGCAGCTCGGCTTCTAAAAGAATATCATCTCGCCTTCCGGAGGCTTTTTCCGGAATGCAATACACATACCTTTGAAAACAATGAAAAAGATTTTCAGATATATCCTGGCGGCTTCCTTCGTCTTCACCGCCACATCGTGCGACGATTTCATCAACGTCGATCCTCAGGGTGTCATTGATGAGGACCTTGCACGGCAAAGCCCCGATGAGATGGTGACCGCAGCCTATGCCATGCTCGGCGACTGCTGGTATTCCTATCCCTTCAACCTCTGGCCCTACGGCGACATGGCAAGCGATGACTGCCTGAAAGGCGGTTCGGGAACCACCGACACGGGCTATCATCCCATGGAGATATGGTCGACCATGACCACCACTCCCGGAGAGTTCGACGAACTCTGGTACCGACTCTACTGCGCCATTTCGCGTTGCAACCGTGCCCTCTGTTCGCTCCAGGACTACGGTAAGGAGAAGCTTGGTGCCGAAACCGCCCTCCAGCGTGAGGCAGAAGTGAGGTTCCTCAGAGCCCATTTCTATTTCAAGCTCCTTACCATGTTCCGCCAGATTCCTTGGATTGACGAGGAAGTCTACCGCAACAACACGCAGGAAAAGACCCCCAACAACGAGTTCACCTACGAGGAACTCTTCGACAAGGTCATCAAGGATTTTGAGATGGCCTACGAAAACCTTCCTGAGACGCAGAAGGATGGCGGACGTGCCAACAAGATTGCCGCTGCAAGTTATCTTGCCAAGTGCTGGCTCACCCTCGCATGGGGCGACGGCTATGAGGCCACCAACGGCGTGAGCCACATCAACCAGGACTATATGCAGAAGGTGCTGGAATATACGCAGGTGGTCAAGAATTCGCAGTATGGCTATATGGAGGACTTCGGCGACATCTTCCTGCCGGAATACAAGAATTCCAAGGAAAGCATCTTTGCCGTGCAGTGTTCCGACTATAAGGACGACAACACCACCTTCGGCCGCGCCAACTGGAGCAACATGCTCAACGGATGCTGGGGCATGTGGTCGTGCGGATGGGATTTCCACAAGCCTTCGCAGAATCTCGTCAACGCCTTCAAGACGAAAAACGGACTCCCTGATTTCGAGGGTTACAACGATGAGATTGCCTATCCCGTCAATGGTGCTCCTACAGCACAGAAGTGGGACCCCCGTCTCTTCCATACCGTCGCCATGCCGACGTTCCCCTATAAATATGAGGAGGAATACACGATGACGAAGGCCAACTCCCGCACTCCTGGAACTTACGGCTACTATTCTTCGCTGAAGGAAGTGCCGCAGCGTTCGAAGGGTGAGACCTTCAACCAGCCCTGGCAGGCTTTCGCCATGAACGACTACGTGTTCCGCTACACCGATGTGATGCTCATGCGTGCCGAGGCGCTCGTTGAGACCGGACAGCTCGGTGAGGCACGGAACATCATCAACGACATCCGCCAGCGTGCCGCCAATTCCGTCAACAAGCACATCGCCTATGCCGCCGACCAGTGTGAGATAGCACTCTATCCCGAGTCGTATTTCGCCGACAAGGAGTCGGCACGCCGCTGCCTGCAGTGGGAGCGCCGTCTGGAAATGGCCATGGAGAGCAGCCGCTACTTCGACCTTCGCCGATGGGGCATTGCCTCGAAGACCCTCAACGCCTACTTCGAGAGCGAGCAGCACGATGTGTATGACGGACTGCCCTATGCACAGTATCTGAAGGATGCCCATTATACCCCAGGGAAGAACGAGTTCTATCCCGTACCTTACAACCAGATGTTCTACATCCCCGGACTCTATGTCCAGAACAAGGGATACGAATAACCCGA
>SFJN01000122.1 GCA_004555055.1 Bacteroidales bacterium
TTTGTAACGGGTATGGCCAACATCCGTGATGTGATTCCTTTCCCACGTACCCCGAAAACAGCTGAGTTTTAAGCAGTGAACTCTCTGTGACAGTCCTTCAATTCTGTGCTCCCCCTCTTGTCTGAAACATCAATATTGGAAGGGTTTGCTAAGGATTGGAGGGCTTATTATTGATTTTTTCTTCAAAAAAAAAAGTGACTGTCTTTGTCCTACACAATAATTCGCAACAAACTCCGTTTTATGTTAATGTAGACGAATGTGCGCTATATACACTCCCGGATACAGCTGTACAACGCAACGGAAAACCGCTGTTTGTCCCAGACTTTGCAGTTCCCTGTGCGCTCAATGCTCATGTGGCAATTCGCATCAGCCGTCTGGGACGCAGTGTAAGCGAGCGTTTTGCCAGTAGATATTGGGATGCCGTTTCTCTCTCAGCACATTTTGTAGCCATTCATCTTTTGGAACAAGCACAGCGCGAAGGCCTACCATGGTCTACGGCAACAGGGTTCGACAGCGCTGTTCACATCGGAGATTTCCTCAGCAAGGACACTCTGTTTACTACTGAAAAACAACTGGCATTCCGTATGACCACAAGTAGCGGACAGCAGTTGTTAGGGATTATCCCAGATGTAGAGGCGGTTGCTTCTGCTGCAATTTCACGCATTAGCCGTTTTTATATGATTCGCAACGGTGACATAATTCTGCTTCCCGCCACATCGCCGGGCTGCGAAGCTGTCATCGGGACCCGTATAGAAGGCCTGATATCAGACATACAGGTATTGGGATTTAACGTTAAATAATCCATTATCCGACAGGCTCCCTTCTGTGGATTTTATAGGTTTGGTGTTGCCTCCTTCGTTCCTTACTCTCGGCATAGTCTAAGTAAACTTAGCCTCTGCTCTCGCTTAACGAAACGTTGAACCATAAGTCGCGCCATCTATTGTTCGCGCGTTACCGTTCCATTCTCCTTTTTCTTATATATGTTTTCACGAATCTTATTTCCAAGCGTCTTTGCCCTTTCGGTGGCTTTGTCGCCCATAGTTGCCAGCGCTGGCGAAACAGTGGGTGTACAACCCGCTCCCCTCCGAGGAGGCATCACGGCCGATTCCTGTTTCGTCCATATCGACTCCAATCAATACACGGTGAATTCTACATCGCTGCCCCGTTTCTATCACGAAATTAAGGTGGGCGAGCCTTGCGGCACTGGCTATGAAGTCGAAATCCGGTATCCCGAGTATCAGAACCTCTCGACTGGCGAACTAAAGGCCTTGCGGAAACTCCAGAAGATGGGACAATTGGCATCGGACTCCGATGTGTGCAAAGATGGTGTAACACTCCTTCCCGAGCAGGTTACTACGGGAGGATTGAATATGGAGACCCGTCTTTCCGTAAGTCGCAAGCAGGGGTATCTCGGGGTTTCTTTCTCCCCCGTGGTGTTACATAAGGGACAGTGGAAGCGCATCCTCTCTTGCCAACTTTTGGTTCGTCCGCGTACCGGTGCCGCATCTCCTGTTGCAGCAACTTCTTCCGTATCCGCAGCAGAAAGTCGATGGGCAGCAAAGAGTGTGCTTGCAGAAGGAAAGTGGGTAAAAATTCGTGTTTCTGACGAAGGCATCTACCAACTCACCGCTTCTGACATTCAGAAAATGGGTTTCACATCGCTTGACAAGGTGAAGGTATATGGATATGGCGGACTGTTGCAGAACGAGGTGTTCGCCTTTCCTTCCGTTGACGAACGGATGTTGCAGACCCACACACCCGACGACCTTGAGGAGGTGCCCACGCTCACCACATCCGACGGCCGAAAGCTTTTCTGGGCGGAAGGTACGGTCCGCTACAAATGGAACAGCGGCACGCAGCGCTATACCCATATACAGAACCACTATAGCAATTATAGCTACTATTTCCTCACCGAGGGAGATTCGCCTTCAAGCGTGCAGCGGCTCTCCGAAATCAGTCTCGACGAAGCCTCTGCCATCCTGGAGGAGGTTCCGGCAGTGGCTGTCTACGAAAAGGACACTTATAGCTGGTATTGCGGAGGGCGCAGCATGTTCGACAGCCACGACTTCAGTACGAACAGCGTCTTTTCTTATCGTCTTACTCTCCCCCAGATGTCGGCGAACGGTACCAAGACTGTCGAAGTCCGGATGGGAGCCTCTGCAAAAGGGGCGGCAAGTCCCTTCAATATTTCGCTCAACGGTACCAAGTTGGGCACGTTCAGCGTGAAAGGTTATGAGGAGTCTGTAGCCAGTGCCAAAGCGGAACTCTTTACATTCAACCGCGTCACCACACTTCAGTCCGATTTGTCGAACATATTCCAGTTCACATCGCAAAGCAACCATAGCGCACGTCTCGACTATATCCGCATCAACTATCCCCGTTTACTGAGTATCGTCGACCGTCCCTACAGTTTTTCTCCCCAAAAATCGGGTACCGTGGCCCTGCAGGTCCGCAACGCCAGCGGCACCAGCCATGTATGGCGCATCGGACAGCCGGGGAGTCCCACAGCTGAAGTGCCTTCTACGCTGTCGGCCGATGGGCTACTCACTGCCGTCACTTCCACACCCGTACGCCGTTTTGTCTGCTTTGACGAGAGTAAGGACTATGCTTCCCCTGAATATATTGGGGATGTGGCCAACCAGAATCTGCACGGACAAGAGCCGGTAGACTACATCATCATTGTCCCTGCCAGCGGCAAACTCGTGGAACAGGCCGAACGTCTGCTAAAGCTCCACAACGTCCGTAGCGGCCTGACGGGCAGGGTGGTGCGTGCTGACGAACTCTACAATGAGTTTTCGTCCGGAACGCCTGATGCCAATGCCTACCGCCGTTATCTGAAGATGTTCTACGACCGTGCAGGAAACGACGAGCAGGCTGTTCCCCGTTTCTGCCTGCTGATGGGGAAGGCATCTTGGGACAACCGTCTCCTCACCTCCGCCACTTCGAAATACAAGGCAGACGACCTTCTGCTTGCCTTCGAAGTTGATGGCAACGCCACCGATATCGGCACCATCTACAGTTTCTGCACCGACGACTTCTTCGGCTTCCTTGATGACGGTGAAGGCAGCGATTTCGGCTTCGGAAAGCTCGACATTGCCCTCGGACGCATGAGTTGCCTCACAGCAGAAGACGCAGAGCGTCTGGTTGACAAGGTGGAAGAATATCTACAGAATACCAATGTGGGAAGTTGGAAGAACACCATTGTCACACTTGCCGACAATGGCAACGCCAACCGGCACATGAGCGATGCCGAAGCGGCAGCAAATGCAGTCGAAAGGGCGGCTCCGGCTTTCGATATCCAACGCGTGTACTGGGACCGTTATACCCGCACGTCTTCCGCCACGGGTTTCACCTATCCCCAAGCCACGGAGCGGCTTCACCAACTGATGGCTGAGGGCGCACTGATTTTCAACTACAGCGGACACGGGAGTCCCGGAACCATTTCCAATTCTCAAGTACTGAAGACCAATGACTTCCGGAAGTCCTATGAATCCGGCATGCCGCTGTGGGTGCTTGCCTCGTGCGAAATCTATCCCTTCGACAGCGAAGAGGAGAGTCTTGCTGAAACCTCGCTCTACCTTGCCAATGGAGGTAGCATCGCCTTCATCTGTGCCACACGGGGTGTATATGCCCCACAAAACACCGTCCTCAACCGCAGCATTACCTCTCTACTGCTTTCTCCACGCGCCGACGGCACCTACAACACCATGGGTGAGGCGCTGCAGAAGTCGAAGGTGGAGATGGTGGAAAACGGAACGGAAAATACGCTCAACAAGGCAAAGTATGTCTTCTTCGGCGACCCAGCCCTCCATCTCTCCCTTCCCACCGGACGTCTGGTGCTTGACTCCATCAACGGGAAGGCCATAAGCGACGGGGCGGAACTCACCACGCTTCCTGCAGGCAGCATGGCTGTCTTTGCCGGACATGTGTGCACAGAAGGAGCAGGCGATGCCATAGACGAGAGTTTCAAAGGCACCGTCACCTGCACCGTCTATGACTGTGAGGAAAACGTCGTATGCAAAAACAATGCAGGGGAAGGAAATATTACCCCCTTTGAGTTTACCGAACGTTCTAAGAAGATATTCCAAGGTACATCGGATGTCGAAGGCGGAAAATTCCGCTTTGCCTTCACTGTCCCTCGCGACATAAGCTATTCCGACCGTCCGGGACGCATCAACCTCTATGCCGCAAACACCGACCATAGCCGGGAGTATCATGGTTTCTCCGAAACATTTTGTCTCAATGGCACGTCTTCGGCCCAGGCCGATACCATTCCGCCCAAGGTGATGCTCTATGTCAACAACATCGACAATCCCGACTATACCATCACCGACGAGAATCCCGTGATAATAGCCGACATATTCGACGAGAGCGGCATCAACAATGCCGGCATTGGTCTTGGTCACGACATCGAACTTGTGATTGACGATGACTATACAAACTACGTCAACCTTAAGTCCAGTTTTAACTACGATGCCGGCAGCTACCAGAAGGGACAGATTATATACCCCCTCAGCGGCATGAGCCGCGGCCTGCACAAAGTTTCCCTGCGGGTTTGGGACGTCAGCAACAACTACAGCATCACCGATGCCCATTTCATCGTGCGCTCCGACTACCATTCCGGCATGCACACCGACGGATATATCACTTCTACCCGGAATCCAGCGTCCACCCAAACAAGTCTGATTACCTATTTCCCGGAAAACGCTGCAGAACCGGGACTGGTGGTTTACGAGGTTTATGACACCCGTGGGCGAATCGTCTACAAGCACTGCCTGAATGCTGAGCCCTCCGCACGTTCTGCCATCCATCAATGGGACCTTTGCGGCAACGACCACCAGCCTTTACCTGACGGGCTCTATTTCTATCGTGCCGTCATCAACAGCTCCAACGGTCGTTTTGAAACAGATGCGCAAAAAATCATCATCTCAAGATAACTTGGTATTACAACCTCCCAAACTCATCTCTCCCCCTTATCATCATAGAGCGCATAAGAAGGAGGAACCAGCTATCCCGATGATATAAAAGACCAGACTATACTCCATACAGAAATGAAAAGCCATAAGATAATCCTGCCACTCACAGTCCTTGCCGGTCTACAGTCCACACAGACGGCGTTTGCCGAAGACGATACCCGCGACCAGTTCAACCCCGTTCAGACGGCTGTGGTGTCACAGTCCATTGCCTCCGATGCCCGTTCGGCGGGAATGGGCGACATCGGTGCCGCCACTGAACCAGATGTCTACGCACAGGCCTGGAACCCTGCAAAGTACCCCTTTACCATTTCACGTGCAGGATTTGCCGTGAGCTACACCCCCTGGCTCCGGTATCTCACCGACGGCATTGCACTCATCAACGCCGCAGGCTACTATCGTCTTGGCGACTATCAGGCGCTTTCGGCATCCGTCCGATATTTCACCCTTGGCGACGTCACGGTTTCCGGTTCCGACTATACAGTCAACCCCTATGAGTTCGGCATTGACCTGGCCTACTCCCGAATGCTCTCCGAACGTTTCTCAGCTGCCGTGGCACTGAGGTACATGTATTCCGACCTTTCCGGACACTACGACGACAATACCACACCGGGGTCCGCCTTCGCTGCCGACATCGCGCTCTATTGGAATAACTATATGTTCATCGGACGTCGGGAATGCAACTTGGCATGGGGTCTGAATATCTCGAACATCGGGTCGAAAATCAACTACGGTTCTGACTACAGTTTCTTCATCCCCACCAATCTCCGTCTGGGCATCAACCTCAGCGTTCCACTTAACGCCTTCAATCGTTTCAGTATCAGCGCTGAGGCCAACAAGCTGCTCGTTCCCTCGCTTCCCCTACAGAAGACCGACGAGACGAACGAAGACTATCAGGAACGTCTGCGCGAGGACTATTACGACAAGTCGTCCATCTCCGGCATTTTCACCTCTTTCTCCGACTCCGAACGAGGATTTAAAGGCGAGATGGAGGAAATCCAATGGTCTTTGGGAGCGGAATACGTCTACAACGAAAAGTTCTTCCTCCGTGCCGGATACCACAACGAGTCGAAAATGCAGGGTAACCGTTGCTATGCCACCTTCGGCGCTGGTTTCAAACTCAACGTCCTTGCCATTGACGCCTCATACTGTTGCGCCACCACCGCCGGAAATCCCCTTGACCAGACGCTCCGCGTATCGCTCGCCTTCGATTTCGATGGCATCCAGGAGCTTGTCGGTCGCCGTCGTCGCCGTTGACGCATCCCCTGCAAGTCCCCTTATGCCTCACATCCTTGTGTTACGTGCACAGAATAGCATAAAAAAGTATACGATGATTCCTAACTTCCGAGTAGGCATGGGCTACGATGTCCACCGCCTTGTTGCCGACCGGGCATTGTGGCTCGGTGGCATCCTCATCCCCCACACCCATGGCCTTTTGGGACATAGCGATGCAGATGTCCTTATTCACGCTATATGCGACGCCCTGCTCGGTGCCGCCAATATGCGCGACATCGGGACCCATTTCCCCGACACCGACGCAGCGTTCGCCGGTATCGACAGTAAGGTACTGCTACAACGGACGGTAGACCTCATTGCCCAACGCGGATGGCGAGTGGGAAACGTGGACTGCACAGTCTGTGCAGAACGTCCGAAACTCAATCCCCACATCGGAAATATGCAGCAGACACTGGCACCTCTGATGAACGTTGAAGTCGACGGTGTAAGCATCAAGGCCACCACCACCGAACGACTCGGTTTTACCGGAAGGGAAGAGGGAATATCTGCTTATGCCACAGCGCTTATTTTCAGAGAGAACGAAACGTTTCATTAGACTATGCCGAGCGCCAAGAAACGAAGATGCCAACACTGACGTTTCATTAAGCAAGTGCAGAGGCTGAGTTTATTCAGACTATGCCGAATCACGAATAGCAAGGCGAAGTCAAACGAAGGCAGCAACACAACTGTCAGGAAGGAAAAACAAAACGTAGAGATAAGAGAAAGAAAACATATGGTGGAAAAGATTACGGACCTACACGATGTTCGTGTCAAGGTTTTCTGCGCACTTACAGAAAGCCAACTTCGTAACCGTTTGGAACCGGAACAGGGGATTTTCATTGCAGAAAGCCCCAAAGTAATCCTTGTAGCCCTTTCTGCAGGCTACGAGCCACTTGCCTTACTCTGCGAAGAACGCCACATTGCAGGTGATGCTGCGGAAATCTTGAAGCAGTTTTCTCCCGATATTCCTGTATACACAGGAGACAGGGAACTCCTTGCCGGTCTGACAGGATATACCCTCACCCGCGGTGTTCTGTGTGCCATGCGACGTCCTGAGGGCACTCCAGCATTGTCTTCCTACACCGGAATCAAAGCCGACCTTTCTGCCATCCTTTCCAAATCCCGCAGGGTAGCCGTCATACATGGAGTGGTAGACGCCACGAACGTCGGTGCCATTTTCCGTTCGGCGGCAGCACTTGGCATTGATGCCGTATTGCTTACACCCGACTCTTGCGACCCGCTCTGTCGCCGCGCCGTTCGTGTGAGTATGGGAAGTGTTTTTCTCGTCCCTTGGACCTATCTCCCTACCTCTGCCCCAGGACAAACACTCCTGCCACTTCACCATATGGGATTTTCCACTGCAGCCATGGCCCTTAACGATACCAGCATCCCGCTATCTCATCCCAGCCTTCAGCAGGAGCAGAGACTGGCCGTTGTCTTAGGAACCGAAGGGGACGGACTCCCTAAAGATACCGTCTGTGAAGCAACCTACACAGTACGCATCCCTATGTCCCACCACGTGGACAGCCTCAATGTGGCTGCTGCTGCAGCCGTTGCTTTTTGGGAACTTCGGGTTAAGGAGTACGCGTAAGGTTGCCAAAAAGACAAAGACATGAACTTTTCGGCGCACCTGCAAAAACCTGTGTTTCCGTTTATTACCTTTTGCTGGTTCAGCGTCAATTTGGGTGATAATTCCAGTCCCATTTCATGTTGGCATAGAGAATTTTTGCCCTTAGCACATTTGCCTTTGCCCTGTTGAACATACTTCTCTT
>SFJN01000123.1 GCA_004555055.1 Bacteroidales bacterium
TTTTTATCATGAAGTGCCGATTTATCGTCCGGTGTATACCGCAGACGCTCCACAGCATCACGGTAGTCCTTTACCGCTTGAACAATTATGGCATTTGCGAGTTCCTTGTACGGGTTCATCTATGTACCTCCAAATCTGCTTTCACGGCGGCAATCAAAGCCGCCTGAGTTGTGTCCTTTGTTTTGAGAGCTTTCATAATCTGCTCGTCAATCGTGCCTTTTGCGATAATGTGCTGAATGACTACGGTATCTGCGGTCTGACCTTGCCGCCAGAGCCTTGCTATGGTCTGGGAATAGAGCTCCAAGGACCATGTGAGGCCGAACCAGACGATGGTGCTACCGCCGGTCTGAAGATTGAGGCCGTGTCCGGCAGAAGCCGGGTGAATCAGGGCTACCGGGATTTCGCCGTTGTTCCATCTGCGGATACTGTCGGCTTTGTCCAGCTTAGAAAACGGAATATGGCGATCATGCAGCCGTTTCATGATCCGCTCCAGATCATGCTGGTACCAATAGGCCACCAGAAGGGGCTTGCCGTTTGCCGACTCGATAATGTCCTCCAGAGCGTCCAGCTTCTGCTCGTGAATGGGGACCGTATTCCCGGCATCGTCGTAAATGGCACCATTGGCCATCTGGGAGAGCTTGCCGGAGAGGGCTGCGGCATTGGCAGCGGAAATTTCGCCTTCGGGCAGGTCCAGAATGAACTGCTTTTCCATCTCATCGTAGGCGTCCTGTTCGTCAGAGCTGAGATAGACCTTGTATTCGCTGGAGATGAGCTCCGGCATTTTCAGGTGGTCTGTGGATTTCATCGAAATGGTGATATCCGAGATTTTTTGGTATATGGCTTGCTCGGCACCGGGCTTCGGACGGTAGCTGTAAACGATCTGGCCGTTCATGGCGTCTGGCACGAAATACTCCTGACGATAATAGGTGATAAACCGACCGAGGCGTTTTCCCATGTCTATGACCTTGAACTCTGCCCACAGATCCATCAGTCCGTTGCTGGCTGGAGTGCCGGTGAGCCCAACGACACGCTTGATTCTGGGCCGTACCTGCATCAGAGCCTTGAAGCGTTTTGACTGGTGGTTTTTGAAGGAAGAAAGCTCGTCTACCACAACCATGTCGTAATCAAACGGGAGCTTGCTTTTCTCGATGAGCCATTGGACGTTCTCACGGTTGATGATGTAGATATCGGCTTTCTTCGTCAGGGCCGCTTTTCGCTCAGCCTCGCTTCCGACCGCCACCGAATAGGTCAGGTGGTGAAGCTGGTCCCACTTTTGAAGCTCTGCGCTCCAAGTGTCACGGGCTACTCGAAGCGGAGCGATGACCAGCACCTTGTGAACCTCGAAGCTGTCGAACAGCAGGTCCGCAATAGCGGTCAGTGTGATGCTCGTTTTGCCAAGGCCCATGTCCAACAGCACGGCAGCGAAGGGATGGTCCTCGATATAGTTGATTACGTACCTCTGGTACTCATGCGGTTCGTATTTCATCAAGTATCCCTCCAATCTGCTCAGGGGTATCAAGGACATATACCTTGAAGCCCAGCCGCCGCAATAATCCGTGTCTGGCTACTTGCAAAGGTCTCGGTTCCTTGCCCGGTGCCTTGACCTCCACGAATCCGATCTTGCCTCCGGGCAGCAGCACCAGTCGATCCGGCATCCCATCAAATCCGGGACTCACCAGTTTCGGTGCAATGCCGCCACTGTTTTTCACGGCTTTGACTAAGTGTTGTTCTATGATTTTCTCTCGCATAATGTTCCTCCATCAGGAATTAGAGTGGGTGGTGACGGTCGATGACGGGTAATTCCGTAACTTTTCTTAGGTCTTGTTTTTTAGTGCTCTAAGAATAGTTTCTGTAAAGACTGTCATCGACCGTCACCCTTGGTTCAATCAAGGAAGTCCGACTTAAGCTGCAGGCCAAAAAGAAGCCGTGCAGATTTACTTCTTTTCCTTTCAAAACCGGCGCATTCCAGCGCAGTGTAGAAATCAGTCGTGCTGCGGATATAGTCGCCCACCTGCATGCAATAGCTGCGGTATGCGTTGTAGACGTCTCCGGATTTAGCGGAATAGGAGCTGTCAATCTCACAGCATTCATCAAGGAACTGCGAGAGCCAGTCGTTATTGTCCTTGTATTTCTGGATCGCAGCTTCCACCACGGCTGGCTTTACGATGTGATAATCCTTTTCGATCACACGCTTGGCACCGGTCATGATCCATTTCAGGATTGCACCGCCAGCTTTGTTGAAAAGATAGTCGGCATAGTTCTTGATGTCAGAGGAGCCTTCAATCTTGGCGTTAAACGGAATGACAATCAGCCTACGCCATGTTCCGGCATCAATCGCACCGACCTTTGGTAGATGGTTCGTGTAAAGCACAAGGGTGTGGCTCGGTACGAAACTGAACGGGTCCTTGTACTTTTTCTCTGCATAGATCTCGTCCGTTGAACAGAGCTGTTTGACGTTGGATGTGTTCAGGCGCATGCCTTCCTCCAGCTCGGCGGCAATGATTATCCGTTTACCTTTGGCTTCAGCCAGCTCCGGCTTTACATTCCGCTTGCATCCGACGGTCAGAGTGTCTGCGGACATGTTGCCGCTATAGGTGCCCAGCACACGGGAGAGCGTATTCCAGAAGGTGGATTTTCCGTTACGGCCTTCACCGTAAGCAATGATTAAGCCCTCGACACAGACCTTCCCGATAGCGGAAAGACCAGCGATCTCCTGAACATAATCGATGAGCTCGTTGTCAGCGCAGAAGAAGGTCTCCAAGGCGTCCTGCCAGATATCCATACCATCATCGGACGGGTCAACCGTGGTCTGCTTGGTAATGAAATCCGCAGGAGTGTGCTCATGAGCGGAAGGAAGGCCAATACGAAGGTCGTAAGTTGCTGACGGGGTGTTGAGCAGAAACTCGTCTGCGTCAAGCTGCCGCTGGTCAATCTCAACCATCGGGTGTGATTCCTTTAGGGCAGCGGTGATGTATTTGGAATCTCTGCGCTTGATGGCATAGTTGCGGTAGGTCGTGGCGTTCTCATATTTTTGGAAGGAACGAGCCTGTTCCGAGCTGAAAGCCATCGCCGCTTTCTTCGGACCCATCGATGCCAGCAGCTCCCATGCGCCGTTTTTCATCATTTCGTCGGTTGCCTTCTTGATCTCGGTTTCGGCCTCCTCAAGCTGGCGAGTGGTGAGCTCCTGCGCTACGGCCTGAGCCTTGGGCTTGGATTCCTCCCAGAACCGACCGTTGTAGACCAGAAAATCGGTCGATGGTGAATAGCGGAGCTTGCCTTCATATTCTCTTGCCAGCACCGTGGCCTGTCCGACGTCGGAATAGTCGGAGGGCTTGAGCTGAAGGTCCTGATTGTATTGCTCCGGAGGGATGTATCCTTCCTGCGCAGCGACCTTTCCATAGAACCGCTGTGCGCTGCGCCAGATACTGTCGAGCTCCGACTGCTCCAAAGGCGGCTGGCAGCAAGCGGCCACTTCCGCAAAGTGCTTATGTGCCTCATCGGTATTTCCGAACCGTTTCAGGATGCGTCCGGCATAATGGGACAGGGTGGCGTTGCGGCTGCCTTCGGGAATGACGATGTCGCCATAGCTGCCGGAGTCCATGTTGGCGTCAAAATCGTCGTCAGCGAGGAAGGTGGTCAGTGTCATCGGACCGTCGAATATCTCGACCTCTGGATCCTTTGTACCGAAAAAGAACCGAGCAGCATCGAGTGCCTTGGTGTCAAAGTACGGGAAGATGGTGTTTACCAGCTTTTTCATCTCGCTGTATTGGCCGGGTTCGGTGACTCGATCAATGGCGAAGAAGACGTGGAACTTCGGCCTTGCAGCTTTGCCACCTTTGGCTTTCATGTGATTGCGGCTGTAATGAACCGCAAAGGCAACACCGGGAAAAGCAGTAGCAACGTCTGAGGGATAGACCCATTCTTCCGGATCGTCGCTGTGGTCGTTATCACAATCGACCGGCAAGCAGTCGGAGCCGATGAAATTGTCGTTGCTGCGGTAGTTGCCCTGATACTCGGCACAAACATAATCGTGCTTTACAGCTTCGATGAGTCTGTCCTTCCCGGTGACCTCGACTTTGTGATGGTAGGTGCAGTTTTCCGGTACCTCCAGACAGTTGGAGCGGTATAAAGTGAATTTCATCTTATTACCTCCTCGCAGGTCTCGCTGAAGTAGCGGATTCGATGTCCCTTCCAAGTTGCTCTCTTGATCCCGGCCTCCATGCCCTCGGAGATCCGGTCACCGAAAACCCACATCTCGGCACATTTACTCAGGATGGCATTCCCGAAGAACAGCCCCAGCTCACGCTCCTTGGGATTGTTGTCGTCAAGGAACTGTGGAAACAGCAGGTGCGGTGCGATGGGAATGTATCCGGCTTCTACCGCAAAACGGCTGTAGCGTCTGGCGGCAGCGATGTTGCTTTCGACATCTCCGGCATACGGACTGCAGATATACACGATGGGCCTGAATGCCCGGAGAGCTTTTTCTTCTTTTTCAATGGCACAGAAGGCTCCGAATGCTGTGGGATCGGCATAGCCTTCTGCGTTTTTGTATTCGGCCATGATAGGCACCTCCAATCTAAAGTTCTCACTACCCACTGGAGGGTTTAGTGGTATTTGAACGAATCAGAATCAGTCTTTTTTATAAAACATGGTCTCGTAGCCATCGGCACGGAGCTTGAGGCCGTCTGCCCACGGTGGGGTCCGGCCCATCTGCTCACAGAGAACCTTCAGGTCGACGTCGGGGCTGGCTTCGATGACCAGCTCGTCGTGAATGTGCATGGTAATAAAGCAGTGCGACAAGGTCCGCATGGCATAGCAGAGAATGTCACGGGAGGTGGCTTGGACGATGTTCTCCACGAGCTTCGGCCCGTAGGTCTCCAGCCGCTCCCATTTTTTTGTCCCGCCGATGCCCTCGTAAGTGATACACTCGCTGCCAAACTGATTTGTACCGAGCTTGGGCTTCACATACGAGAGGCGTCTGCCGGACGGGAGCGTAATGAAGAGCATCCCGCTCTGGTAGCAGAACTTGATGCCGCAGACCTCGCCGTCCATGTGATACTTCACGGCATTCATAGCTGCCCGGTCGATATCCCACCAGAACCTCACAATGTTCTGGTTCGAGTTGCGCCAAGCAGTGACCAGCGGCTGAAGCTCGTCTTCCGAAAGGCCCATCTCCAAGGCTCCCATCGCTTTGAGAGCTCCGACAGAGCCGCCATAGCCGAGGGCGAGTTCAGCGATTTTGCCTTTTTGCCGCAGGTGGGCGTTCACGCCGTGCTTTTCAACAGGGACCTTGAACATCTGCGATGCGGAAGCGCAGTAGATGTCGCCGCCTTTATCAAAGACCTCCTGACGCCAGATTTCACCGGCAAACCACGCCAGCACTCTGGCCTCGATTGCCGAGAAGTCGGAGACGATGAACTTGTATCCCGGCTTCGGCACAAAGGCGGTGCGGATCAGTTGAGAGAGCGTATCCGGCACATCTTCGTAGAGAAGTTCCACGCCTTCAAAGTCGCCGCAGCGGACAAGCCCACGTGCCTCTGCCAGATCCGGAAGATGGTTCTGTGGCAGGTTCTGCATCTGTATAATGCGTCCAGCCCAACGACCGGTCCTGTTGGCACCGTAGAACTGAAACATTCCACGAGCACGACCATCGGCGCATACTGCCTTTTCCATCGCCTGATACTTCTTTACGGACGATTTGGCCAGCTGCTGCCGGAGAAGGAGAACCTTCTGAAGCTCTGCCGGAGCGGTTTTGAGCATTTCAGCGACTTCCTTCTTTCCAAGGGAATCCACCTCCAGCCCGTTGTCTGAAAGCCACTGCTTCATCTGCTGCACGGAATTGGGGTTATCCAAAGCAGTCAGCTTCTTCATGGCAGCAGTGAGATCCGCACGTGAGCGGGTGTCCATAGCGATGGCTTGATGCACAAGCTCCATATCGAGGGCGACACCTCTGTCGTTGATTTCCTGATCGAGGTGATACTGCTCCCAGACCATTTCCGGCACCGGAAACTTGGCGAGCTTTTCCTGAATGGACATCTCGACCTCGACATCACGGATGTTGTACCGTTTGAAGGCAGCCCACTTGTCCGGAGCGTTTTCCGGCAGGTTGCGGGTTCGACCACCATTGGCCTTTGTCGGCGCACAGGGCTGGCAGAAATACTTGATGAGCTCTTTGCCTTCGGTCAATTTCTGCTTTCCGAGGCCCAGAACGGCACCGACACCTTCCAGCGACAGTGGCAAGCCCATGTAAGCGGACCAGATCATGGTGCATTTCCATGAGGCTGGATCGAGGTAGTTGCCGACGGTGTCTTCCGGGATGCTGTAGTAGGCATTATCAAAGCCGCCGTGATCCCGAAGCCAGCGGGAAAGGCATATCCTCTCAAACTGTGCGTTGAAGGCCCACTTCGTCACATCATCGTTTGTCAGCGCAGCGATGACCTCCGGCGGGATTGTCTCACCAGAGGCAAGATCGACCACCTGCACAGGGTTGCCGTCTATGGAATACCCGAAGAGAAGAATGTCGAAATCTGTCGCCTCGGTGTATTTGTAGACGCCACACTTGGCGAGGTCCACGCTGCTGTAGGTTTCAATATCAATACTGAGTGTTTTCATATACATCGGTCCTTTCCGTAGCCTGAAAGGGTGGCAGGATTGCTCCCACCACCCGTAGGCCGGAGATTACTTTCTGTCGAGCTCTTTCATACGGGCTTCGTGGTACTCGACCTCACGAATGGAACGTTCTCGTTCAAGTTGCTGACGCTCGGCTTCCCATTTGGCGTTACGAGCTTCACGCTCAGCCTCAAGAGCAGCATTACGCTTTTCACGCTTGCGGTCGTCGATGGTGTCAATGATGGACCTGACGATCCAAAACACGGCCAGAACCAGATAGAGGGACAGAAGCAGGATGCAAAGAATCGTAGTAGCGTTCATGGTGCGTACCTCCTTAAGACAGGAAATCTTCATCCGCATCGGTGGAGAAGTCAGACGCTGCGCTGGACTTGCCGCCGAGGGGTTCGCCGTCACGGATCTTCTGCAGGTTGTTGAGCCCACAGGCGATGCCCTTGTTGCCGTTGGAGTTGAAAACGTAGAAGTTGATGCTGGCACGACCGTACACGCCGGAGTAAACCTCGGAGCGGGTCAGGATCGGATTGCAGTCAGCGTCCACGATGCCGGGAGCCGTAGCGGAGTTGGCGTTGATGAAGTAGCTGCCAGCGTAAGCCGGATCATCCGGACGCTCGGTGTCGCCGTCACGAAGAGGCGTCTTGATAGCGGTGAGAGGCGGTACGGTACGACCGTTGCCCTTGAGCTTGGCCTGACCTTCCTCGTAGGCCGCCTGAATTGCCGCCTTGATCTTCTGAACGGTCACGGTGTCAGTCTTCGGAATGATGAGGCTGACGCTGAACTTCGGGGTGCCGCCATTGATGGACTTGGCCTCCCAGACATTGGCGTAGGACCAGCGGGTGTCCTTGCCGGTGATAACCTTCATGGGGTTTGCGAGTTTAGTAGAATTTGACATATTAGTTGTCCTCCTTGAAATCATCGATAATGGTTGTCATTGCCGGTCTCTTATCGCTGTCCGGCACCAGCGTGGGTTTGCCTTGAGGCTTGGTGATCAGGCCTCCAAGGATGTCATTGAACTGTTTCTTTCCGAGAAGTGCGGTCATGGCGGTGACGCCGAGAATCTTGTGTTCGTAGGGGTCGTACCCGGCAGCTGTTACGGCTGCGATGACGGCATTCTCGTCTGTGTACTTGCGGTTGGAGCGGCCCTCGACCAGCTTGTAGCCGGACCACTGTTTACCGCTGATGGCTGCCTGAAGCGCATAGTCCTTGATGTCGGATGCCCAAGCGATCAGCTCGTCAATGCGACCGAGGATTTCTTCGACTTCTTCATCTTTGAGCAGAGGCGGCTGCCTGAACTCGAACTTGGCAAGCTCCATGTTGGCGTTGGCTCTTTCACGGCAGTCAGCTTTGGCCTTGCAGAACTGGCACCATTCGCCGCAGTGGTATTC
>SFJN01000003.1 GCA_004555055.1 Bacteroidales bacterium
CCACTTGGCTTCGCCTTGCTCTGTCGCGACTCGGGATAGTCTAAGTAAACTTAGCCTCTCCGCTCGCTGCTCCAGAGCTTTTCATACTCTCGCTTGTATCTTTCTCTCCTTTAAACACTTACATAGCCCGCTATGGCTTCGCCGAAGATTGGCTGCGGCTCGGCATAGCTGAAAACAAGTTTTCGCTCTGCTCTCACCTTGCACAATCTTTGCGCGTGTTTGCAGGACAGAAATCTACTGTGCGATAGTTCGAAAACTGTCTCAAGCTAATTTATTGAACATCCCTTGAAAAAAGAAAGTCGCCGACTGACCTTTCGGAGCCGGCGACCTTTGTGCTTGTTTTGTAGTGCCGTCAATTATTCATTCCGGGCGAGATAATATCTGTTTCCTTGCTGCAGGAATGTCGGATATCAGTCTTCCTTGATGTTGACGTGCATTGTGCAGACCTCTTATTTGCTGCCTGTCAGTGCAGCGTGTGAAGCCTGCTTAGGCGTTGGCTTCTTCAGCGGGCTGTTCCTGAGCCTCGGCTTCGGCCTTTGCTGCAGCTTCTGCTTCAGCCTTTGCAGCGGCTTCAGCGGCCTTCTTTTCTGCCACCTTTTCTGCCTTCTTGGCGTTTACAGCCTTTTCAGCCTCGAGACGTGCAGCCTCTGCAGCCTTCTTGGCTTCAGCCTTTGCAGCGGCAAAAGCAGTGCTCTTGGCAGCCTTTTCCTGCTTCCAAGCCTCGAACTTGGCCTTTGCAGCAGCTTCGTCAAAGGCACCCTTCTTCACACCACCGTTGAGGTGCTTCATGAGGAGTACGCCTTCGTCGGAAAGGATGTTGCGAACGGTGTCGGTGGGCTGTGCGCCGCACTCTACCCAATAAAGGGCGCGTTCAAAATTCAAATCTACAGTTGCAGGATTGGTGTTGGGGTTGTAGGTTCCGAGCTTTTCGATGAACTTACCATCGCGGGGAGCGCGAACGTCAGCGATGACGATGCTGTAGAACGCATAGCTCTTGCGACCATGACGCTGCAAACGAATACGTGTTGCCATTTTCTTGTAAAATGATTTGGTATTGTGGAAGGAGCACGTCCTTCCGTGTTTGTAAAAAGGTTTGAATTTGATGCCTCTATCTCGTAGGGGCAGTGCAAAGGTACGGATTATTTCATTTCCTCCATATGTTTTTCGTCCTTTTTTATGCATATTCCTTTCTGGTGCCTTTCAATGTTTATCCCGAGTGTGCATTTTCTGCTTTCCCATATGCCTAAGTCCTTTTATTTATGAATTTACGCGTGCGAAATTTGGTCTTTTCCGGGAATAATGCGTAATTTTGCACCCATACAATGTATTGTGCGGTGCCGGTGCCGGCTTCATATGGCTGTCGGGGTGCTGCAGGAATCCGTTACATTTCTCCACGAGAACGCATGAAAAAATCCCTTACCATATTGTTTGCGGCAGTGTGTTGCACCATGTCCGTTGTCCTTACATCCTGCAACGAATACAATGCTTTGCTGAAAAGTTCGGACAGCGACCTTCGTTACGAAGCTGCCAAACAGTATTTCTATGACGGCAATTTCAACCGTTGCTCTACATTACTTTCTGACTTGTTGGCTGCCACAAAGGGTACAGAACGTGGTCAGGAGGCACTCTATATGCTGGCAATGGCCAATTATAAGGCGAAGAACTACAACGAAGCTTCCGATTATTTCAAGAAATACTACGAAACCTATCCCCGAGGCTATTATTGTGAGGAGGCTCGTCTTTATTCCGGTCTGGCACTATACAAGAACACGCCGGAACCCATCCTTGACCAGACGGACACTTATGGCGCCATCAATGAGTTCAACAACTTCATTGAGGCCATGCCCGACAGCCGTTACCGTCAAAGGGCGCAGGAGTATATCTTCAAGCTTCAGGACAAACTCATAGAGAAGGAGTACGCCGCTGCAAAGCTATACTTTGATCTCGGGTCGTACTTCATGAACTGCTCTGAGGGCGGATCGAACTATCAGGCCTGCATCGTCACTTCGCAGAATGCCATCAACGACTTTCCTTACAGTGAACGTCGTGAGGATTTCGCCATCCTTATCCTCCGGTCGAAGTTCGAACTTGCCGAACAGAGTGTAGAGTCGAAGAAGGCCGAGCGCTATCAGAGTGCTGCTGAGGAGTACTACGGCTTCCAGAATGAATATCCAGATTCGAAATTCATGCGGCGTGCCGATGAACTCTTCAAGAAGGCCAAACCCTACCTTTCGGCTCAGACCATTGAGGAGCTTTCTGGAGAGAAGCAGTAAACCACAATGCTTATAACGTTAGAAAAATCTACAATAAAACCATAGACAATGGACTACAAGAAAGTCAAAGCACCTACTAACACCGTAACCCACGACTTGATGAGCTTTGCCGAGGAGACCGGCAATATCTATGAGAGTGTTGTCATTATGGCAAAGCGCGCCAACCAGATTTCGGTGAAGATGAAGGAAGACCTCAACCGTAAGCTCAAGGAATTTGCTACCGCAAACGACAACCTTGAAGAAACTTTCGAGAACCGTGAGCAGATTGAAATCAGCCAGTATTACGAGCGTCTGCCGAAGCCGACGCTGATTGCTGCCGAGGAGTTTGCCACGAACAAGATCTATTACCGCAATCCGCTGAAGGACCGCGACGACCAGAATTTCGACTGAACAGTCATTCTCATCCCTCCCTCTGACAAAGAATCGCGACAGGCACTGTACTCCCGCAGAGAGGGAATGCAGTGCCTGTTTCCGTTTCCAATAGCGGAATCAACGGCACAGGATCATTTTTTCACCCACAAATCATATTCCTCCCAAATGATACAGCGTATTCAGACCCTTCACCTCCTTGTCGCTACGATTCTTCTCGTGGCGGTCAATTTCTTTCCTCTTGCCACCTTTGATGTGGAAGGCGGCATCTATCGTATGTCAAGTTTCGGCATTGATGCGTTCGGCACCGAAGCCTATACCGGCACTCAATGGCTTTGCTATCTGCTTCCCCTTCTGAGCGGTGTTGCAGCATTGGTGTCCTTCCTCAATATCTTTGGGTACAAGAACCGTATTGCACAGATGCGCAAATGCATCTATGCCATTCTGCTTGTCATTGTATACTATATGGTATATGGAGCGCAGACGTGGCTTGTATTCACTGTCACGCAGACCATGCCCCTGCCTTCGCTCTCGGCACAGATGCCACTTATTGCTGTGGTATTCCTGTTTCTTGCCGGACGTGCCATCAAACGCGATGAAGACCTTGTGCGTTCCACCGAACGTCTGCGATAGTTTTTCCTTTTTTCCCCTCATTCACCTACCTAAAAACCACGGATTATGAATAAAGTCATGCTTATCGGAAATGTAGGACGCGACCCCGAAATCCGATATATCGATAGCAATACCTGCTCGGCACAGGTGTCGCTGGCTACGAGTACTCCAGGATATACCCTCCCCAATGGCACTGTCGTACCCGAAAAGGCAGAATGGCACCGTCTGCTATTCTGGCGGAAACTCGCTGAGGTTGTGGAGCGCTACGTAAAGAAAGGCGACAAACTCTATGTTGAGGGGCAGCTTCGTACGCGGTCATATACCGACCAGCAGGGTATCACACGCTACGTGACGGAAATTTGGGTAGACCAGATGGAAATGCTCACACCGAAACCGGCTGAGGCAGCCGCTCAGAATCCTTCGTAAGTATCTGGAAATTCTGGAAGCTGCATACCCAATAGGGATGTAACGTTCAACGGCACCCATTGTCATTTGTGCACCGATAGGTGACATGACAATGGGTGCCGTCTTTCATGGAATCCCAAAAACATCGGACCTCCTTGGCATAAGTCTTCAAATTGTTGCCTGAGTAGGTCCGATGTTTTATTTGGCAAGGCTTGTTGTCACTCCGGACAGACAAGGCGGACAGAATATGTAGTCTTGGACCCGGATTTCGTGACTTTGCCATCGGGAGTAAGGCGAAAACTTTTCTCGCCATTGGCACAGAGGTATCGGAGATAATTGTTGATGGGAGCCCACCCATGTTCAATCAAGACTGTGTTGACGAGGGGCAAGGGCTCCTTGCCATACTGCATGGTGGATGAATCAAGATACATTTTCAGTATTCTTGCCTCGTCTTCAGTGGGAATCCGCCAGTTCTTCAGTTCTTCCTCTTCGTAACTGTTGACGTATTCAAGGGTAGACGCAAAGAGGTCGGGGTCGGCAAATGCACCGTAGCATCCCATCAATTCATCGCGCGAAATGTAGAAATACCCATCCAGCAGCAGATGCTTGCCGTCGACAATGCTGCATCCGGTGCCGGAGATGGGTCGTATGCTTTGGTCCTCGTCTCCTGTGGATGGCTGGTCGGTGTTCCCTCCGCCTCCTGACGGACTGTCTCCGTCTTCTCCACCGGATGGATTGTCGTTCCCGTTATCTTCAGAAGGAGAGTCTTTGTCCTGGTTGTCCGATGGTTTTTCTGGATTGGTGGGAGTGTCCTTGTCGTCATCCCCAGGCAGTTCTATCTCTCCGCACCCGGCAATAACGATGCAGAGCGGCAGTAGAAGTATACGGAAGAGATGATGGATGGAAGTAGTGATGGACATAGCAGACTGAAAGAGTAAAAAAAGAAGGGGATACGGGGCAATACCCTGTTCCCCTTCCTTGGTATGATATCAATGAAATTCGTTTTTTTCAAACAAGAGTAGGACCGACCATTCCTAACTGAGTGCTCAATGAGCCTTTTTTTATGGTGTCTTTCGCCTGTCAAAAAGACGAAAATCAGGTCGGCCGCCTGCAGGGAATTAGTATTTATGCTCGGATTTTTCGAGTTCGGAGCGTGAGAGTCCGGGAATGTCGATGCTGCGCCAAGCCCAAACGATGTAAGCCAGTACAAATGGGATGAGTGCGCTGACGAGCGTCATGACATAGAGTGTGAACTCGCTCGAGGAACTGTTGCCGATATGCAGCGACGACTGTATGTCGGCAAGGCTCGGATAATAGCATGTGTTGTTGAGACCTGCTGTCAGGAAGAGTGCAAGGACGGTGAGGACGGTGCCCGTTCCGGCATACCAGATTCCGCAACGGCATTGACGGACAAGTGCCATGAAGAGTCCGGCAAGGACGCCCACGACTCCTAAGAGGAAGAGGACCAATACCAAGGGAAGTGCAAGGAGATTATGAAGGTATTTGTACTCTTCGAGCATGATGGTACCGTCTTCTCCGACTGCCCATCCCTGTGCGGTCAGCAGATAGGCGACAAAAGGCAGGAAGGAGAGCAGAAAGAGGGCTGCATTCACCAATACGGCACGACGGAAACGCGGTTGCAGCGCCTCGTCGTTGATGTTGTTCTGCAGGTACAGTGCGCCGAGCGTGCGGCTGAGCATGAGTACGGCAAAGCCGAGAACCTGATTCCAGGGGTTGCACACCGCCTCAAGTCCATGCCAGGGACTTGCCCACGACGAGATGGGAGCACCGGTGGCCATGGCATCGCGGGCAACGGTGAATTCTGCACCATTGAAGAATGTGCCTACGGCTACGCCAACAAGGAAGGGGCCGAAGATGCCGTTGAATACGAGGAAGCGGCGGTAGCAGTCGGTACCGAAGACATTGCCGGGCTTCGACTGGAATTCATAGGCCACTGCCTGAAGGATGAAGGAGAAGAGAATGAGCATCCACACCCAGTATGCACCGCCGAACGAGGTGCTGTAGAAGAGGGGAAACGATGCGAAGAATGCGCCGCCGAAGGTGACGAGGGTGGTGAAAGTAAACTCCCATTTGCGGCCGGTGGCATTGACTATAAGGCTGCGTTCGGCCTCGTCGCGGCCAAGACTGAAAATCTGGCTGTTGGCTCCCTGCACGAAGGTGAGGAATACGAAGAGTCCGGCCAGGAGGCTGACCAGGAACCACCAGTATTGTTGTAGGAAAAGGTATGTCATATGTTTTATGGACAGGAAAAAGGGTTGTTGCATGTGTCAGGTGGATTCATAACCTACATGGAATTTCTCCATGCGGCCTATGCTGTTCGGCATATGGCATGGTGGAGTCCACGTTAAGCCTGGTATTCGCGGATGGCGCGGAGCATAATGCGAATTTCTGCCACCAGCAGTGCAGTGAAGATGACGGCAAAGATGCAGGTGGTAGCCACCACATGGCCGCTGCTGAGGCTGCTTACGCCGGCATTCACCGGCAACAGTCCCTGGATGGCCCAAGGCTGACGGCCCACTTCGGCAACAATCCATCCACACTGTCCGGCGATGTAAACGCAGGGCAGGGCCAAAAGGGCGGCATAGTGGAAGAGCTTGAAGCGTTCGAGTTGCTGCTTGTAACCCAGCCAAAGTGCAAGGAGGAAGATGAGGACTACGAAACTGCCTAAACCGATCATCAGACGGAACGCCCAATACACAACGGGGACATTGGGGACCAAATTTTCGGGGGATGAGAGATAGCCGTAACCGAAGTAGGATTTGTGGGCATTGAATTCTTCAAGAGCCTTTTCTGCAGCTGCAGGGTCGGTCTTGCGCAACTGGCGATAGTCGTTGAAAGCCTTCAGAGCGAGTTTGCCTTCAGCAATCTTTTCGGCACCGCTCTTTACGGTTTCGCCCTGTTGGCTTGTATATCCGCTCTGCGTGATGTCGTTGATTCCGGGTACAAAACCATTGAAATCGTGGGTGGCAAGGATACTCAGCATATGGGGGATTTCCACTCCGGGTACGATGCTGAAGGGTGCTGCGTTGGAACCCTGCTCCAGGCCTTCGGCGGCTGCCAGCTTCATGGGTTGTGTCTTTGCAATGTCTACACCGGAGGCATCGCCTGCTCCCATGCATCCTAACGAGCCGATGAGTCCGACAATGGCGGCAACCTTGATGCTCCGTTTTGCCATATCCACATTCCGCCGTTTGAGCAGGAACCAGCAGCTGACGGCAATGACGAAAACGGCACCCGTCATCCATCCGCTGAGTACGGTGTGCGCAAACTTTATGACAGCCGTCGGCGAGAAGGCTACGGCAAAGAAGTCGAGCATCTCGTTGCGCACGGTTTCGGGGTTGAACTCCATGCCTACAGGATGCTGCATCCAGGAATTGGCAACAAGAATCCACCATGCGGAGATTGTGGCTCCGAGGACGGTGAGCCAAGTGGAGGCCAGGTGGGCACGGCGGCTGAGTTTTTCCCAACCAAAGAACATGAGGGCGATAAAGGTGGCTTCCATGAAGAAGGCCAGGATGCCCTCAATGGCGAGAGGGGCACCGAAGATGTCACCGACAAACCACGAGTAGTTCGACCAGTTTGTGCCGAACTCGAATTCGAGGATGATGCCGGTGGCGACACCGACGGCAAAATTGATGCCGAAAAGTTTTTGCCAGAATTGTGCGGTGCGTTTCCAGAAACTGTCACCGGAACGCACATAGAGCGTCTCCATTACCGACATGACAATGCCGAGACCCAGTGTCAGAGGTACGAAGAGCCAATGGTAGCATGCCGTAAGGGCAAACTGGAATCGGGAAAGAAATAGCAGTTCGTTCATATATAAAGATATTATAAGGTTATTGGAGGTGTTTTATAACATGGCTTTTAGAAAGTCGTTTTTGGGGGGCGTACGGACAGCTATTGTGCTATGGTGGGAGCCACTGGCTGGAAAAAGAACAGGCGTAGTATGGCGAAGAGCACGAACAGCTTGATAAGGATAATCACCCATAATTGTCGTCCCCACGTCATCTGGCGGAAGCCTTCGAAATAGAACATCGCTATGCGGCGGAGAATTTGCATATCCTGTCTGTTGTTCGTGAGGGAAGTGTTGCTACCGGTTATGCCTGGCTATTCAGATAGGCCAAAATCTGTTCGGCGTGGATTTTTGTCTTTATCTCCTTGGGCGTGAAAATCTTTTCAATTACTCCCTCTTCGTTTACAAGATACGTGGTACGCAACGTTCCGATGGTGCGGCGTCCGCAAGCCACTTTTTCACCCCAGCATCCGAGAGTCTGGAGCAGGGTGGTGTCGACATCGGCAATGAGGGGGAACTCCAGCCCGTGGGCATCGGCAAACTTTTTCTGAAGGGCTTCCTTGTCCTTGCTGACGCCTACCACTGCATACCCCGCTGCAGCGAGTTCTGGAAGATGGGCCTGCAGGGAGCAGGCTTCGGCGGTACATCCGCTGGTGTTGGCCTTGGGATAACTGTAAAGGACGAGTTTACGTCCGGAAAAGTCGGAAAGTTTTACGGGATTGCCGTTTTGGTCGGTTCCCAGAACTTCAGGAATACGGTCACCTACATTCATGGAATAGAGTCTTTATAATGTGAGATTTTTTTAGGATGACTGTTCTCTGAACGGTCAGGATATCTCCTGTAAACCGTTTTGATCCACAGGCATCTATATACGATGATGGCGGAGAGAAAAGAGAAGTGATGTGTCGTTATGCTCTCTGCGTTTTGCGAATTTACGATAAATGTGTCGTTTTGTGTGCAGAAAGCTCCATGATTTTGCCGTTTTTTTTCATTTGCTGTTGTTTTTTTCGTTTCTTTCCTCACAGTCGTAGAAACGTATATAGGTAAATCCGATTGAAGGCGACCCATGGGCCGCCTTCAAAAAAATAAAATAAGTGTTGGTATAGGAATGCTTGCGCAGGAAAGATGGCATGGGGATGGATTCCGCATCCGGGGACAGTGCACGGTCATTTTGCAAGCACCCGTCCGCCGAGGGCTTTTGCCAGGAGACGTTCCGTTTCGTGAAGTTCGGAAATATGTGCCATCATCTGCCGCATTTCTTCGTCCGTGCATGTGGCGGCGTTGTTCTGTATGTGTTCGAGGAGCGATTCCTTCTCTGCGAGTACCAGTGCATATTTCAGTTCGTGGATGGCGCGTGGGACGGTGTTGTACAGCCGTTGCTCTTCAGGGATGTATTCGCGTGCCTGATTGGTAGAGAGTTCTATGGTCTCCCCTTCCAGTGCCACGGCCATGCTACTGATGCATTCGTCGGGCTGCTGGATGAAATAGTCCATGGTGTTGAAGAATTCGCCGGGAGGTGGTACGTTTGCCATGAACTCTTCTACTTTCTGCACTGCCATTTTCAGAATCTCGTTGTAGAGTGGTAGTGAAAATTCCAGCCCGTCGGTCGAGAGTTCGCTGAGGATGTAGGGTGCCACCATCGGACTGCCCTCTTCAGCCAGCAGACGTCGGGGGCGGGGCATGGTTTCTTCTGTGTTGTCCTTTTCGTCCGCCGGACCGTTGTCTGTTTCCTCGCGAGTGCCGGTCTTCCAGCGTCGTTCCACCTCTTCCTGCCTGATCAGCATAGGCATTCCGCCATATCGGATGACCTTTTCGATGAGGTTCCTTTCGCTTTCGGCCAGCCGCTTTTGTGAGGCTGGCAGCATCTTTGTTTCAGCAGTATGGGTTTGCGTTTGGGTGATGGGCTGGTTCGGTCCCGAAGTCTGCGAGGTGGAAGTTTCCGCATCCGTAGCTATTTCGCCGTCGCGTACCCGTTTGCGGAAGATGTTGATTTCGTTGATCAGTGTGGTCTCGTCCACCTTCATGCGTCGCGAAAGGTCGCGGACATATTCCTGACGCAGCACCTCATCGGGGATGACGGCAATGCTTTCCACAATGTCCTTGATGGCTGATGCGCGGCGTATGGGGTCGTTCGTGGCCTCTTCAAGGAGGAGTGATGCCTTGAAGGTGATGAAGTCCGTTTCGTTTGCATCGATGTATTGGCGAAGGGCTTCGGGACTCCTGCCTTGTGCAAAGGTGTCGGGGTCCTCGCCTTCGGGGAGTGTCAGCACTCGGATATTCAGGCCTTCTGACAGGAGCATGTTCACACCACGCAGGGCGGCATGCAGTCCGGCTGCGTCGCCGTCGTAGAGGAGTGTGACGTTCTCGGTGAACCGGTGTATGAGGCGCACCTGGCGCGAGGTGAGTGATGTGCCGCTCGATGCCACCACGTTCTCCACACCGGCCTGGAACATGGAGATGACGTCGAGGTAGCCTTCTACCAGAAACACCTTGTTGTATTTGGCAATGGCCTGCTTGGCCTGGAAAAGGCCGTAGAGTTCGTCTTTCTTGTGGTAGATGTCCGATTCGGGCGAGTTGATGTATTTTCCGATGCTTTTCGCTTTCTGCTCTTCCTTGGAGAGCAGTGTGCGTCCGCCGAATGCCACCACTCGGCCTGATACGGTGAATACGGGAAAGATGACACGTCCGTAGTAGCGGTCGATGAGTTTGCCGTCGTGCCCTTCGATGGAGAGACCCGTGTCGATGAGGTATTTGCGCTGGAACCCCTTATCCGTTGCTGCTTGTGAGAGTGCTGTTCGTGACGAGGGAGAATATCCCAGTTGGAAACGCTTGATGATGTCGTCGCGCAGACCGCGCTGGCGGAAGTAGGTCATACCGATGGCCGCCCCTTCGGCACTTTCGCGAAGGGACTGTACGAAGAAGTCGCGCGCCCAGTCGTTGACCACGAACATCGCCTCTCGGGCACTTTGCGCAGCCTTCTCTTCGTCGCTCAATTCCCGTTCCTCCACGGCAATGCCATATTTCCGCGCCAACCATCTCAGTGCCTCGACGTAGGAGAGCTGTTCGTGCTCCATGAGAAATTTCACCGTGTCGCCACCTTTCCCGCAACTGAAGCATTTGCAGATTTGTTTGGCAGGCGACACCATGAACGACGGAGTCTTTTCGTCGTGGAACGGGCAAAGACCTTTGAAGTTGGCGCCGGACTTGCGGAGGCTGACGAATTCGCCCACAACCTGTACGATGTCGGCTGCGGCTCTGATGCGGGCTACTGTGTTAATGTCTATCATGTAATGGCTTGGAAAACCGGATGTGTAGGATTCCGGAATTTTCGCAAAATTACGATATTATCGTGAATCATTCTCCCTTTCTTCCGCTTTTTTGGGATATCCGTTCCGAAAACAGCTGTGAAGTCCGGAATTTATATGTATTTTTGCAGCATGGCATGTTGCTGAAACCAAAACCGAGCCCAGCTCAGACGAAGGTGGCAATGCCCCACAGTTTTCAGCTTAAATGCCTGTATACTTTCCCAAAGCTTTCAACCGATGAAACATCTGCTATCCTCTCTCATACTTTTTGCCTTTGCAGCATTCTCCACGGCACAGAACAGTGTCTACCAGCAATACGTGGCCCGGTATCATACCATGGCTGTCGACCAGATGAAGCGCTATGGTGTGCCGGCGAGTATCACCCTGGCACAGGGGCTTCTTGAGAGCAATGCCGGACGGTCCATGCTTGCCGTCAAGGCCAACAACCATTTCGGCATCAAGGTGGGAGGTGACTGGACCGGTCCTTACGTCGTCAAGAGCGACGACCGTCCTGACGACCGCTTCCGGAAATACAGAAGTGTGGAGGAGAGCTATGAGGACCATTCGCTTTTTCTCCGACGTCCGCGCTATGCTGCCCTCTATGACCTGGAACCTACGGACTATGTAGGTTGGGCACGAGGGCTAAAGGCGGCAGGCTATGCCACCAACCCTTCGTATGCACAGTTGCTTATCAACATCATTGAGCAGCACAATCTGATGCAGTACGACCGCCTGTCGGGTGCAGGGGCACATGGAAACGGAATGCCGGACGAAGACTTCCTGCAGCGTGTCCGTCTCTGCAACGATGTGGTGTATGTGGTGGTACGTCAGGGCGAAACCTTTGCCGACATTGCCAAAGCCGCCAATATCCGCGAGAGCCGCCTGCGCAGTTATAACGAGGTGGATCGTCACTACCGTCTGAAGGCCGGCGACCGCGTGTTCCTCAACCGCAAGAAATCGCACGTGGAGCATTCCTTGCGTGGAACCACCCATCGCGTCATGGCAGGACAATCGATGTACGACATTGCACAGATGTATGGCGTCAAGGTGGAGAAACTATATAAGTGGAATCGTCTGCGCGATGACTATTATCCCACCGAGGATGATGTGCTCATTCTGAAATAAGCGAATCTTTCCCATTTCCTTTACTGTTATTTGCAATCCCCTAACTTAATAATAATTGTATGTCAACAAGGGTACGAAAATACGTGGCGCTGTTAGTGGCCATCGTAGTTTATTACATCGTTCACGAGGGCGCACACCTCCTTGCTGCCCTTTGTTACGGCGTGTTCCGGAGCATTCGTTTTGTGGGCGTCGGGATGCAGGTGGTGATAGAGGAAAGTGCCTTGTCCGAAACGCAGCTTGGCGTTTTCTGCCTAGTGGGTGCCCTGGCCACTTTTGTTGTTGCCTGGATGCTGGTGTGGGCGGCTCCACGAATCTGTCGGATGAAGTCCAAACTCTCGCGTGCGATTTTCTATTATATCAGTCTGGCCATGTTGTTCGTTGACCCTGTATACCTGTCGGTATGTTACAACTTTTTCGGTGGTGGTGACATGAATGGCATAAGTATGTTGATGCCGGAACTGGTGGCACGTTTAGTCTTCGCGATGCTTTTTGTGCTCCATATTCTTGTGTTCTTCAAATATCTGCTGCCGTGCTATAAGGCTTCCTTCGCTGAAAATCCTTGATTGCTGGCGGTGCGTTTTCCACGTCATCATTCCCCGCTTCAAGCTAATCAATAGAACACCCCTCTGCTATCGCAAACAGCATGTTGATTCTTGATCTTTTTTTCGTCCGTTTCGGAAAATGAAAACATCGGACTTCTTTGAGGCAAACATCCGTGCTTTTGATGCAAAACATCGGAACTTTTGCCCAAAGAAGTCCGATGTTTCTTTTCTTACGAACGCAGAATGCCAAAGTAGAAGATTTGTACACTTCTACAAAACGTGTTTTATACATTTTGCTTGTCCCTCTGATTGGGAACTTGCATTGTCCCATCTGAATACAGGACTCCATAGAAAAGGCAATCCGCCGGCATCTCCCCACTGTGTGAGAGGGCCGGCGGATTGCCATATGTGTGTCGTGATGCCTTGTGGGCCTTGTCCTATCCTGCAGCAGACGTTTACCGTGCAAGCTGGAACTTGAGGTTGATGCCGAAGTCCTGCGTGCGTGTGGGGTAAGACGAGGATGTGAGGAGCGGGCGGTTCACCTGACGGTCGTAGTACAGCGAGAGGGTGAGGTACTTGGAGATGGCATAATCGGCAGTGAAACTTGCCTGCACCACCTTGTTGCCGCTTGTGGCCTGCGAGGTGAGGGTGAGGATGTTGCGCTGGATGGCGCTTTGGTTGCGGAACGAGATGTCGAGGCGGAGGTTGAGGGAGTGTGAGAAATCGTTGCCGGAGAATCCCTTGTTCCCTTTCTTGCTGATGTTGCTTTTTACCTCATCGTCGGCATCGTTGCCTCCCTTTTGTTTGCCTTTCGTCTTGCGGGTACTGCCGGAGCCGAAGAGCCGGAAATCGTTAATCTTATATCCGGCACCGATGGTGAAGTCACGTGAGTGTGTTTCGGTGAGCTGTTGCGATGTCATGGAGAGTGCCATGACGCGCGAGCGGCGGTGCTCCACTTTCGCCGTAACGTTGTTGAGGAATGTCATGTCCACTCCTACGAGGGGCGAGAAGTTTTCGTTGACGCTGATGGTGGAGACATCGAACATGGATGAGGGAATGGGAGCGCCCGTTTCCACGTCGTCGACAAACCCGAAGTCGCCCTCGCTGGCATGGAAGGCGGTGAAGGTGTTGTAGCTTCCGACGGCATAGGTACATTTGTACGAATGGTTGAGGTTGAAGCTCTTGAACACCTTTTTCATGCGCGGCAGTTTGGCCAGTCCGGCGTACGAAAGGCTCCAGTTGGGCAACAGCTTTCGCAGGGCGGGGAAGATGTTCATGCCTCCGCCGGATGCAGTGTAGGCATCGAGGAAAGCCGGAATCATGACATCGGATGAATAAGGTGTGACACTACCGTATTCGGGATTGAAAGTTTCGCCGGCATGGGCAGTCCCCTGAGGGTATTTCGTGCCTTGGTAGCGGCGTTCAAAGCGTTCGCGATAGACGGGGAGGAGACTGAGGAAATGCTCGAAGGTGGAACTCCTGTAGCCGTTGTCGGCCGAGCCGATGCCCTTGAAGGCTGTTCCGAAGGCAATGGTCGTCATGTTGAAGGTTCCGGTCTGGGTGACGGGCATCCCTTCGAACATATACTGGATGGTGCGTGCCTTTGTGACCGTGCGCGACAGGTTGAGGTTGACCTTCAGTTCGCGTACAGGTTCCAGTGTGGCCTTGATGTCAAGGTTTTCGGAACGGTTGACGGTGGCAGGCGAGACGATGCTGTCGGAGCACAGCAACCATTCGCGGTCGTAGGCCTTCCGGATATAGTCTTCTCCTGCTACGCCGAAGGCAAAGTCAAGTCCCGGGGCAAAGGCCCCTGCGGTGCGGTGCTGGCCGAGCATGTCACCGACGTTGGGAAGGAATCCGGGCACAGACATGTTCTGCGTGTTCTTGTACGAGACGCTGACGTTGCGTATGAGCATGAGTCCACGTGCCGTGTACTGCAGGGTCTTGTACCATCCCATCTCTTCGCGCCGGCGTTTGGGGATGACCTTTACCTTCACTTTGGCGGTATCCTGCGAAAGAATTTCGATGCGGTTGGCGTCGAGCACCTTGAATCGCAGGGGGTAGCGCTGTCCGTCCCATCGCAATGCGGTGACCCTGACGGACTTTGTCCGTTGGTTGTGGGGGATGGTGACGGTGGTGTCGGCAAGCAGCTGTATTTCCTTTTCAAAGAATTCCGGTTTTTTCTGCTTGTCGGCCGTCCGTCCGCGAGCTTTCTGTCCGCTGAACATACGGTTGACCTCCTTGAGCCATTTCGAATGGTTGTAGAGGGTTTCGAAGTTCAGCTTTCCGTTGGCCGATGCATTGCGGCTGTTGGCGATGGTGTTGCCCATGCTGCTTCCGTCGGGGAGTTCCGTGCCGCGTTGCCAGTTGTAGGTGGCAGCGTATTTGACATCCGAGGTAATCCAGTCGAAGACGGGAATTTTGTTGACGGGGATGTTCCACGAGATGTCGGTCTGCTGTTGGTACGACAGCGGTGCTCCGAAGTGGAGGAGGCTGGTGCGTACGGAATCTTTCCAGGCTTCGTACTCTGTGGGGTAGAGGTCCTTGTTGAGCGGAACGTAGGGTTGCTCGATTTCGGCGTTCGTGCCCGAGGAGAAGTTGAAGTGGATTTGTTTGGTCGGATCCCAACGCAGCGAGAAGTTGCGGTTCCACAGGAAGTCGCTGGCAAAGCTCAGAGGCAACGAAGTGTTGTCGAGCTGTTCCATGTCGCGCTCCTGGAGTTCGTAGTAGGAGCGTGTGATGTCGGTGTTGAAACTGATGCTTTGTGGCAGATAGCTGATACCGAGTTCCTTGGGAAGGCGCAGCCACGGCGATTTACCCTTGATGAGCCTTTTGAAGGGTTCAACGGGCTTCATGGCCGGGCTGTAGGAGTAGGAGAAGTTCCCTCGCCAGTTTTCGTTGCGTTCCCATGCAGTGGTTTCGCCGGTGGTATACCGCAGTGAGTGGGCATATCCGAGCGAGAAGTTTGCAAGGTCGTAGGGCATGGGCTGGCGTTTGGTGACGCGGTTGAAGCGGAAATTGCTGACGCTGAAGTTCTTTGATGTCACTATGCGGTCAGCGATGTTCTGCAGCGAATCGCGTTCGGCCTTTGTGGCAAGGCCTTCAAGGGCTTCGTCCATCGACATGTCGGTGTCGAGGGGGTTGTACATCGGGATGGAGCGCTCCTTGCTGTATGAATAATATATAGGAGCATTGAGTTTCACCTTTTCGGGCAGGAAGCGTCCGGCCTCGATGTTTGTGGTGATGGTGTATTCGCGCAGGTCGTCGTCGCGTCGCTGGCTGAGGGTTTCTTCCAGTCCGCCGAAACCGTTGGTTTCCATGTGTCCGGTAAAGGCTATCGAAGCGAGGTCCGAAAGCTGGAGGTTGAGCTGTGCCCTTGCCGCCCATCCGCCCTTGTTGGTGAATTCCTGTAAACGGAGTTCATTGGTCCAAACTTCGATGCTCTTGATGGCACGCGAATTGTTGCGCACGCCGATCATCACCGTCTTCACTTCGCCCAGCGAAGGATTGCCCTGCACGCTGATTTTATTTTTAGGATGTGCCTCGTCGTACTCGGAATAGAGCGTGGAGAAGGATATGAGTCCGAGTGATTTCTGGTGATTGCGGTTCTTCTTGGCGTTAGTGAGGAGTTCGAGGTCAATGTCAAGCATGTTTTCCTCGGGCCACACTTCGCGTTGTCCTGCCGTGCCGGAGTATTGTCCGGGAGGCGTTATGGTCAGTGGAATTTCGTATTCGTAGAAGTTGTTCTTGTAGTCGCTTCCGAGTCGCAGGAACAGGCTCATCTGTCCGTCAGCCAGTTCAGTGGCGTCATCGGGCAGTGCGTTGGCATGAACGAAGAGCTGCAGATGGCGGTAGCGTCGGAGGTCGAGGGCAGTGTTTTTGTAGACAGCGCGTGCATCGCCGGACGCCAAATCGCGTACGGTGAGTGCCATAGACTGTTCGTTGTTCTGCAACACCACGGCGTTTCCGGGGTCGATGACGCGGCTGATGCCCGGTGGAAGGACATAGTTTACAGGCTGTTTCTCGTTGTTTTCCTCGAAGTTCACCGCGCTGACTTCGAGTGTTCCGCTGGCGTCCGGTGCTTTGCCGGCGTAGAGGGCCTGTTCGTAGGGGCGCCATTCACCGCGGACGAGGTTGAGGGTGCCGAAGCGTAGTACTGTGGGATTTTCGAAGCCTGTGAGGAACATACGCATGAAACGGATGCTCGAGAAGTCGGTGATGTTTCCCTCCCGGCGCTCGTACTGGTCGACGGGGATGCGGAAGAGGTACCATCTGCATTCGTTCGTCTCATTGTCGCGGGTCTTGACACTGGCAATGCGGCTGTCGACAATGAAGTTCTGCCCGACGACCATTGCTTCGGGTGCGATGCGGATGTGATACTGATAGTATTTCTCGTATTCGTTGAGCGTATAGTCAGAATTGATGTCCTCGGCATCGGGAGTACTCTTGTAGGTTGTGGAGTAGTTTTCCGGTCCGTCGTCAGACGCTACGGAGTTTCCGTTGGGGAGGTTGATGTATTTGTATCGTCCGAGGATGTCGGTCTGGCGCTCGTCCCAGTCGGTGCCGCGGAAGTAGTGGTAACGGTCGGCAGACGGACTCTGCATGATGGAGTCGTAGACTTCCGGCCGCACGATGCCCTGTATCTGTTGCAGGAATTCGGCATATGCCCCGAATGAACGTTCGTCCTCGGAGGAAAGGCCGTTGTATCCTACATCCTGTCGCTGGCGTGCGCCGCTCTGTGTGTTGAAGGCATAGGTGACGGATGTCTGGTTGGGCACGCGTCCCCATACGGTTTCGGTGAAGTCGGTTGAGGAAGGTTCGGTGGGGAGTCCGCTTTCGTAGAACTTCTTGCCGTCCTTGAGAATGTCTTCCGAGATTTCTCCAAGGTTGAAATAGAGGTCACCGGTGTGCATGTCGGGCGTGTGTCCACCACTGTAGTCGTGGGAGGTGATGGTGCCGTCGTACTTCAGGAACGGGTCCATAAGCCAGAATTCGATGTATTCGATGTTGGCGGTCTCGAAGTCGTTCATGTCGAGTTTCCGCATCATTCCGCCCCATCGTTTGTTTGGCTGCAGCAGATGTCCGTCAGCATCGAGCGAAGGGTCGAGGTTGTAGGGTCCGCGTTCGTTGGGATAGTATGCCAGGTTGAGGACGCTGAGTGTGGCGGCGTCCTGGTAGTTGATGCTTTTGTTGGGATAAAGTTCCGAAATGGGCACTTCCCGGACATCGGGGCTGGAGAGTTGCTTGAGGTCGCCCTTGATGTATCCCGGTGTGAGGCTGCTGCTGCGTCGTGTGAAGAGCGGGTCGATGTAGTACCAAGCAAGCAGTGCACGGTTGTAACCGTAGCGAACATCGTTCGAGAGCTTGCTCTCTGCAAACATGGATGGCGTGCTGCAGATGGTCCATTCAGAAGGAGTGGAGATGTTGATTTCGGACTTCGTGTTCTCGAAGTCGTCAATGTACGATGCGTTGCCTTGCGCCCCTTTGTTGGCGCCAGCGATGAGGTGCGCAAATTCTGCCGAGAAATTGATGCTCGAGGGTGATTTGGCATTGATGAACGGCACGCGGTTGATGAGGTCGGTGAGCCACTGGAACTGTCGTTTCCAGGCGATGTTCGCTCCCCATAGGGTGTTGTTCAGCGGCTCTTCGCCCATGGCCACCTTGGTGGTCAGCGGCTGTTCACCGAGGTGCATGATGGTGGCACCGATGGAGAAGTCCTTCGAGAAGTCGTATTTCAGTCCCAGGCCTACCATCGTCTTGCGCTGCATTCCGTAGTTGTCGTTCGATTCGACGGAGCAGTTCACACTGGTACCTGCATCAAGGATGCTCTTGTTGAGGATGCGTACGATACCGGCATTGTAGTCGACGGTATAGTCCGTACCTTCAGTGAGCGTGACACCTCCGGCGGTAACCACTACGCCGCCTCGGGGAATCTGTGTGGTGCCGAGACTGATTTCGTCTGATCGCGATGCTCGGTATTCGCCAGTGATGACGAATTTGTTGTGCTCGGCAATCTGCTTGGCTACGGTTTTTGTGGAGTCGTAGAGTTCGGGATAGCAGTAGCGTTCGGCCACATCATCGCTTCCGATTTGCTCACGGAGATAGCTTCCGAAAGGTTCTACAGAGGGGAAGAATACGATGCCTTCGTTGGCCAGTATGGTGTATCCGTCGACAAAGTCGAAATAGCCGTTTGGATTCGTCTTGTTGTTGTTGTCAAGGCGGTCGAGGTTCATCAGGGTCAGCAGGCGCTTGTCCTTCAGTCCGGGTTCCGGTAGATAGGAGAGGTATACGCCCGAGGTGTCGGACAGGAGTTTGATGTCAAGGCGGAACTTGTCCTTCTGCACCTGTCGTGCTCCGAGGGCGTAGGCATTGCGCATCATGAGGTCCCAGTTTCCGGCATGGGGTGTGCAGGCGGTGTTGCGGAGGGTCTTGACGATGAGTGCCTGGGTGTTGTCCTTTTTGTCGGTCGAGAATTCTCCCACCTGAAAAGTCTGTCCGCGGTAGGTGTATTCGAAGGCTACCGCCAGTACCTGGTCGGGCTGGAGTGCCGACTTGAGGGAGACGTATCCGAGTGCACTGTTGAGGGTATATTCGCTGCTGGTGAGGAGTCTGGCGTTTTCCAGTTTTTCATAGTCGCGTCCCCCTTCGAGTCCGGCGCCGTCGAGGAGTCCGGTGGCCTGCGAGAGGTCGCGTATGCCGGGAATAGTCTGTGTGAGATACTGGTATGCGGTGTTTGAGGCGTTCGATGGTACGGCCAATCCCTGACCTTGCCACAGCGGGGAACTTAGGTGTATGCCTTCGCCGAGGTCGGTAAGTGCAATGATGTTGCGGGTGTTCTGTGTCTGCCCGTTTTTGTTGGTCACCCACAGTTCGATGCGGTTGACGGTGACGCCGCTGAGGATGTTCGGCAGAGTGGTCATCCATCCGTCGTAGTTGTCGCGGAAATAGTGTGCGAGGAAGAAATGTCGGTTCTCGCTGTAGTCGCTGGCACTGAACTCGAATGGGGTGGTTTGCACGCCGTTTTTCGACTTGACGGTCTGCGATGCCGACTTTTTCTGCGCCACCATGGTCTGTACGGTGAGCTTTCCGAACTGCAGGTCGGTGCGTAGTCCGAAGAGACTGTTGGCACCGCGTATGAGGCTCGACTGTGTAGGCATGGAGACGTTGCCTGCTTCCACGAGCTTGACGATTTCGTCCTCCTTGCCTTCGTAGCGGAGTTTCAGATTTTGGGTGTCGAAGTTGAAGGTGGCCTCGGAGTTGTAGTTGAAGTTGAGGTTCACCTTATCGCCCACCTTGCCGTTGAGGGAGAGGTTGATGTTTTCGTCAAGGTCAAATCCGAACACCTTGCGGTTGCGCTCCGAGAGTGTGGGGTTGTCCACAAATTTCAGGTTGCCGCCGATTTTCAGTTCCGCGCTTCCCTGGGTTTTTACACGCACGCCTCCGGGACCGAAGATCTTCTCTGCAGGACCGAGGTCGAAGTGCATGTCGGTGAAGTCGAACTTTTCCTTGCCGGCATTGGCGGCTTCTTCCGCGTTCTTCTTCTTGAAATACTGTTGCATCGACTGCTGCATGGCCCATGATTCGTAGTCGTCGTAGGTCATGAAGAAGGGGACATAGAGGAACGCTCCGCTGGCACTTGCCGTGGCGTTGCTTTCGCCCTCGCTGCTTTTTGCTCCGCTTTGTCCGCCAATGAGTTGCGAGCCGTAGCTGTAAGTTCCTGTCTTTTCGTCGTAGAAGACTCCGGTCTTGATATTTTCCGGGTCGTGAAGGTCTCCTGTTCTGCGTGGTTCTATGCCCTGCGGGTCGCCGGTGTGTCTCACCGTGAAGGGTACAACCGTATCCTCGTCGACGGTGATGCCGGTGGCATAGGGAATGGCGCTGTGCATCGATGCAGCAAAGGCCGCCACTCCGATGAGGGCGACAGCAATTGCAGCGGTGATGTATATGAAGCGCTTCATGAATATGGTTGGTTTCAATGTTCGGGATGGGGGTGGTGTTGCGTCGGACTATTTCAGGACTTTCAGCGCCGACTTGATGATTTGCTGTACTGCCATTCCGGGCTGTTCCTTCAGGATGGCAGCCACGGCCTTGCGGACGTTTGCAGGCTGGAATCCGAGGATGGTGAGTGCTCCGATGGCTTCTTCCGCCTGTTCGCGGTCGGCAGGTGCAATGCCTCCGCCTTGTGATGCCGTCACATCGAGTGCACCGCCGGCGATGAGCTGCCCCACCTTGTCCTTGAGGTCGAGTACTATGCGTGCCGCAGCCTTAGGCCCGATGCCCTTTACGCTCTTCAGCATGCCCACCTGCTCGTTCTGGATGATTCCGGCAAGTTCCTGTGTGCTGAATGCGCTGAGCACCATGCGTGCAGTCTGGCCTCCAATGCCGTTGACGCTTGTCAGGGCTTCAAAGAGGGTGCGCTCCTCGCGGGTGGCGAACCCGTAAAGGTCGTGGGTGTCCTCGCGGAGTACCTCGCAGACGTAGAGCTTCGCCGTTTCGCGGCCCTGGAGGGCGGTGAACGTATTGAGCGAGATGGTGAGGAGATATCCTACACCACCGGCTTCGATGACGGCTTCTGTAGGAGTGAGTTCGTCGACAAATCCTTTTATATGTGCGATCATGGACGGGTGAATGGTTGCGTTCGGTTTGGAAAATGTGGTCTGACAGGTGGAATTGTACAATCCACCGGATACAATAACGCAAAGGAACAAAATTTATTGTACACCTTTCCTTTTCAGTAAGCCATAATCGTAGTTTTCCCCGAATTAACGCAAAATATTGCCACACTCATAAAATAATTTGTATTTTTGTACGCATGAAAGCAAACATAACCTTCAAAAGAACCTTGATGTCTTCCAGGCGTCTGTCTGTACTCTCCTCCGTTTTGTTCGGCACATTCTTTTCGCTTCCGCTTTTCGGACAGCTGCAGAATGTGGTTATCAACACCCAGGACACGTTGGCCTGCCGTGTGCGCACGGCACAGGTTGAAAAGGTGACGGTGGCTCCCGGCGGAACGTCCGTGAGTTTGACCACTGTGGCTGGCGAGACGGTAGATTTTCCTGCCGACGAATTCATGAACCTCGAAGTGAGGCAGGCAATGGCTCCCATTGTGAATTACCGCCACAATGTGGAGAACCCCTATGTCCAGCGATTCGTCCATCATACCGTTTACGATACTCTCGACTATTCGTATTCCGTGGTGGAGGATTTCATCGACCTGAAAAAGCGTCGTGATTTCCCCAATCCTCTTGTCTTTCGTCTGCGTCCTGTGGCAAACGGTGTGGAGCCCATGACTCCGTATCCCGGAGGCTGTTCGCTGCAGATTTCGCGCAGCGACGATTTTTCAAAGTCTCCGCTTCTGCCCATGCCCGGCGATTCGGCGGTGGTCTACGACCTTACGCCTGGCGACACCGTCCGTTACCGCATCGTCTCCAATGCCACGGGAGTGCGTCTGCAACAGGGCGTAGCTGCAATTGAGGGACAGGTGAGGATGATTTACCTCGAAAGTGTGGACAATGTCCGCGACATCGGTGGATGGCCTGTCCTGGGGGGAGGCCACATCCGTTATGGAATGCTCTATCGGGGCTCGAAACTTCACACCGCTGGTACCACGTTTATCAGCGACGATGACGTGCAGCGCATGAGGGACCTTGGAATCCGTGCGGAGTTTGATTTGCGCGGACGTACCGAAGCCAACAATGCAGAGGCGCAATATGCCTATTCAAGATTGGGAAAAGACGTGCCATACGATATCGTCAATGCCGGATGCATTGCCTATATGGCCATCTTCGACAAGCCTGCGACCATTGCGCTCGAATGGCGCAAGATGTATTATCGCTTCAAGCAGGGAGTGCCGCTTTTCTACCATTGTTCGCGAGGATGCGACCGTGTGGGCACCCTCACCCTCTTAATTGAGGGTGTACTCGGGGTGAGTGAGAACGACCTTTGTCTGGACTACGAGCTGAGCAGTTTCTGTGGTAAGGACGGCTTGCGTCACCGCAACGAGCGCTATCTGCATCCCGATTACGACTTTGAGGCGGTGATGCGGACCATCAAGTCCTATCCTGGCGAAACGTTACGCGACAAGTTCGAATACTATCTGGTCAGGGTTTGCGGAGTGTCGGCTTCGGAAATCGAGGCTTTCCGTAAGGGAATGATTGTTCCCGATGTCCACTGGCGTCCGGAACGTCCTAAACGGTAAGGGCGTCTGTTTTCCACTTCGTCCTGTGCACTCGCTTCCATGTGAAGACGGAAACAGTGCAATCGCAGGAATGTGTGGATGTTGTAGAATAATATAGATATCAAGTGCATGGCGCAGAATTCATATTCTCTGCCATGCACTTCTTCTTTCCGAGACGGTTGCTATTTGGATGTGATCATATGAGGTGTGATGCTTAGAGGTAAGCATCCGTATGGTTACTGATAGAGGAAATGATGTGCACGACTTTGGATAAATAAAAATGTTCCGGCCGTATACTGGGTGAGTATACGGCCGGAACTGTATTGGGAACCTATGAAGTGGTGTGTGGGCTTATTTCTTCATGTTGTTGATGGCAGAAGCGATGACGGCACCCAATGATGCGAAGCTCATGGAGAGCGAGAGAATCTGGGCGGTGGTCATACGGTTGCGCTTGCCCTTGGCAGGTACAACGATATTGCATCCCGGCTGTATGTCCTTGCGACTGCGGACGCGGGTGACGGTACCGTTCATGTTGATGGCAAACACGCGCGATTCCTTGGCGCGGAGATTGAAGCCTCCGGACTGGTTGATGTAGTAGGAGAGCGGTGCCTCGGGGATGTAGGCCACGGTGTTGGGGTACATGACCTCGCCGTTGACGGTGACGGTGTTGTTGTACTGCGGGATGGAGAGGATGTCGCCATCCTGAAGGATGATGTCGTAGCGGTCGTCACCGGGATTTTCAATGGCCTTGTCGAGGTTGATACCGATGTATTTCGTGTCACCGATTTCAAGTTTCTTGACGTCGATGCTGTCGCCCGTAGCTGCAATCTTAAGAAGAGCACGTTGCATGGCCTTGTCCTCCTCTGTCATCTGCCGCTGCAGGCGGGCACCCTTGAGATAGGCCTGTGCGGTAACTCCGCCGCACTGCTTGACGATGTCGGAGAGGCGGGAATTCTTCTTGGTCAGACCGTAAACGCCCACGAAGGTGGCTTCGCCCTCTACGGTGACATGCTGTTGCTCGTTGTTTCCGGGTGACTGGCGGACATATACCTCATCGAAAGGCTGGAGCATGAAGCCCTCGTTGCCGTCGACGATGAAACCTTCTTTCAGACAGAAGGTGAAAAATTCGCCTACAGTTTCCGGTGCTGTGAGGGCATAGTTGTCGCGGTGGCGGCGCATGACGTCAATCTTCGTCACAGACGCATTGTCCTTCATGCCGCCAGCCTGGAGAATCAGGTCTTCAATGGTGGTACCTTCAGCATATTCGTAGGTGCCGGGGTATACAACCTCGCCGCTGATAACGAGTACGCGTTCCTCCTCCTGGTCCTTGTGCGAGGGGATGAAGACGACATCCTCGTTCTTGAGGGTAATGTCGGCGACTTCATGAGCAAGGAGTGCAGCGGTGTTGAAGGAGATGACCTCGAGCGACCGGTTTTCCTTGCGGCGGTGGATGATGCCTCGTGTGGTCATGGCGTCTTCAGAGAGTCCGCCGGCCTTTTCTATGAGCTGGCGTACGGTGGCCATGTCTCCGTCAATCTGGAAGTATCCGGGGCGCATGACTGCACCTTTCACTTCCACGGTGTTCTCGAAGCGGTTGAGGGTGGAGTCGACGCTGACGCTGTCGGCATCGCAAAGCTGGAAGGCGTTGCGGTCGAATTCTCCGACGGAGAACACGCGCTTGACTCCGCCCTTCTTGCGTACGACGGTAACGTTTTCCTCGTATGCATCGCCTGCAAAGCCTCCGGCATACTTCAGCAATGTGCCGAGCGATTCACTCTGTTTCATCTCGTACCACATGGGACGTTTCACCTTGCCGGTAAGCTGGACGAGACAGTCGTAAGGGCCGACGACGATGACATCGTTAGAGGTGAGGCGTACGTTGCCGCTGAGATTTCCGTTGAGGATATAGTCGTAGATGTCGACGGTGGAGATGCAGCGTCCGGAGCGGAACACCTTGATGTCGCGCATGGTGCCGATGTCGTTTGTGCCGCCTGCCATATAGAGTGCATGGAATACGGTGGCAAATGCGCTGAGGGTGTAGGTTCCGGGCATTTGCACTTCTCCCATGACGTTGACGGTGATGGTTTTGGTCTGGCCTACACTCAGGCGTACGTTGGAGCCTGCAAAATGGGAGGACAGTATGCCCTTGACACGGGAATTGGCCTGGGAGACGGTAAGTCCGCTGACATTGACAGGACCGAAGTCCTCGAGATTGATGTAGCCATCGGGGGATACCGTACATTCGTACGACTTGGTGGAAGAGCCCCAGACGTCGACACTGACGGCATCGCCCGGGCCAAGGCGGTAGTCGGCCGGTGTGGCGATGTTCATCTCAGGCTCGAAAGTGAGTTGCTTGTTGTTGAAGATGTCGCGTCCGAAGACCTTCTTGCCTACCGGCTTTTCAAGTTCTTCCTCGAAGTCATCGTAGTATCTGAGGGTATCGGGGAAAAGGAAGTCTGCTTCACCGTCGACTTCTTCAATCTGCGACTGCTTGTATTTCATGCGCTCTTGGGGCGTCATGTGCTTGGTGTCGGCCTTCTTCTTTCCCCTTGTAGGGAAGTTGGTGTTCACCTTTTCCTCGCGTTGCTGTCCGTTAGCGGTACGCATTCTGGGATTTGATCCGGTGATGTCTCTGGCCCCTACTACGGATTTGTTTTTCTGCTTTTCGTAGTTTCGCCTGATTTTCTGAATGCGGTCAACGGTCACTCCTTTTTCAATAAGGTTTGAGACGATGGTGGAGCGTTCGGTGCCTTTGGCGACTTCTTTTGCGATATAGTCCTGAATCTGCGAGTCCGTCATGGTGGATTGTGCCATTGATGCCATGGCGGTGAGAAGGAAGAGCAGGAGGATGTGAAGACGTTGTTTGCACTTCATGGCAAAGGTATTTGGGATGTTCTATAAATTAGTTTATTATTCAATTACGAAGTGTTCTTATGCTTGGCCAGTTTTTAGGCTCTCACTTGTATCTTTCTCTCCTTTAAACACTTGCATAGCCCGCTATGCGCGTGTTCGAAGGACAGAAATCTACTGCGCGATAGCTCAAAACTGTCTCAAGCTAATTTATAGAACACCCCATTTGTCAAATCGTGTGGGAATTCCGCATCCGTTACCGAAAGGTTGCGGGATGCGGAGTGTGGGTAAATGTGGTTGGATGAAGTGTTATTTTGCGTAGCTTACGGAGCGTGTTTCGCGGATGACGGTGATTTTCACCTGTCCGGGATAGGTCATCTCGTTCTGAATCTGTGTGGCAATCTTCTGTGAGAGTTCCTCAATCTGATTGTCAGAGATTTTATCGGCCCCGACGATGACGCGCAGTTCGCGTCCGGCCTGTATGGCGTAGGTCTTGACGACTCCGGGATACGACATGGCAATGTTCTCGAGGTCGTTGAGGCGCTTGATGTAAGCTTCGACGATTTCGCGCCTTGCCCCTGGGCGTGCACCGCTGATGGCGTCGCATACCTGAACGATGGGGGCGAGGAGTGTGGTCATCTCCATTTCGTCGTGGTGAGCTCCGATTGCATTGCATATATCGGGCTTTTCCTTGTATTTCTCGGCAATTTTTGCGCCGTAGAGAGCGTGACAGAGTTCACTCTCCTCGTCGGGCACCTTGCCGATGTCGTGTAGAAGTCCGGCGCGCTTTGCCTTCTTGGGGTTCAGTCCCAGTTCGGCTGCCATTACGGAGCAGAGATTTGCCGTTTCGCGAGCGTGCTGGAGGAGGTTCTGTCCGTAGCTGGAGCGGTATTTCATCTTTCCGACGATGCGTATGAGTTCGGGATGAAGCCCGTGGATGCCGAGGTCGATGGCTGTCCGCTTTCCAGTTTCGATGATTTCCTCTTCAACCTGTTTCTTCACCTTTGCCACCACTTCTTCAATGCGTGCGGGGTGTATGCGTCCGTCAGAGATGAGGTTGTGGAGTGCCAGGCGGCAGATTTCGCGGCGGACGGGGTCGAAGGCACTGATGACGATAGCCTCGGGAGTGTCGTCGACAACGATTTCCACACCGGTAGCGGCCTCAAGTGCACGGATGTTGCGGCCTTCGCGTCCGATGATACGGCCTTTCACTTCGTCGTTTTCGATGTGGAAGACGGTAACGGAATTTTCTATTGCCGTTTCCGTTGCCACGCGCTGGATGCTTTGTATCACAATGCGTTTGGCTTCCTTGTTGGCAGTGAGCTTGGCCTCGTCGATGATTTCGTTGATGTAGCCTTGAGCCTTGGTCTGTGCTTCGGCCTTCATGTTTTCGATAAGGCGGTTGCGTGCCTCTTCCGCGGTGAGTCCGCTGAGCTCTTCGAGTTTCTTGATTTCGCGTTCATGGGCAGCCGATACTTCCGCCTCGCGTTCGGCAAGTTCGTTTTCCTTCTTGCTGATGAGGTGTTGTTGGTTGTCAAGTTCCTGTTTACGGCGTCCGATTTCCTCGTGGCGCTGGCTGATGCTCATTTCGCGCTGTTTGAGTTTGTTCTCCTGCTGTGCGATGCGTGAGTTGCGCTGCTGAACTTCCTTTTCGAGTTCAGCCTTCTTGTTGAGGAATTTCTCCTTGACTTCGAGGAGTTTCTTTTCTTTCAGTACGTCGGCCTCCTTCTGGGCTTCCTCCATCTTGTTGTTGAACATGGAGGTGAGAACATATCTGAAGAGGCCGAATCCGATGCCGAGTCCGACAGTGAGGGCTACGGCTATCAGAATTAGGGCTACGGTGATGCTCATGGATGAAATAGTAGTGGTATGTTTATTTGTAGAGTAATGTTTCGTTAGGGGTAATGTGAGAGGGAAGGTCACGCCTTTTCGGTTGTGTCTTCCGCGATGCTCAGTGTTTCTTGTCTTCTCCCAGCACTTCTTCGATTTCGCCTGTCAGCTGTTCAATGCTTTGCATGAAGGGCAGCGTATCCAGGTCGTTCTGCTGCTGGAGATAGCGTACGGCAATATCAAGCATGACGACAGCGTTATACCTTTCAGTGCTTTGGTTTTGGAATCCCTGCTGGTATTTGTTGAGGCGGTCGTTGATGAGTTCCGCGGCGCGTCGGAAGATTTCTTCCTTTTCCGTAGGTACGGTCAGCTGGTGTATGTTGCTGCCGATACGGAGATTGATGCTGATTCTGTCGTTATCGGTCATTTTATGTGTATTGCCTGTTGCGGATACTGTTGGTGAAGATGGCTTGAAACAGCCTGTTGGGGGTGGACTCTACATGGAGCTGTGGAACGGCAGGAACATCCATGCAGTGCCTGTGTGGGGCAGTGTTGCCTCAGACGTTGATGAGTGAAATGCACTTGTCTATTTCGCGAATGAGCTTTGCTATGCGTTTCTGTGCTTCTTCGCGTTCGCCGGATGTCACTTCAATCATTCTTGCCGTCTTGAGGTCCTTGTATTTCTTTTCCCATTCGGCAATGTCGCCCTTGAGCTGTGCAATGGTCTTGTCGCGCTCGTCCACCATTTCGTAGAGTTCTTGCGCTTCCTGCTCAAGAGCCTTGTACTTGAAAATGAGTTGCCTTACGCGCGTTTCAAACTTGCGCAGGGCTTTTTCTTCGTCTTGTGTCATTCTGCGTGGTGAACGTGGATTGATGATGGGGTGAACGATTGGCAGCTGGGGCGTCTTGAGATACGGTGCTTGTTCTCCGGATAGGCCCCTTTATGATGGCGTGTCCTGTAAGAACGGCTTTTCGCCTCATTCTGCCAGTGGTGTACTTTCCGCGTCAGACAATCAGTTTTCAGCTGTTGCGTCGCCTTGTGGCTCTTTCTTGGCAAGGATGACAACGTTGTAAACGAATTCTGTCATCCATTGCGGTGTGTATCCGAGCATTTGCGAGTATTTGCGAACATTCATGACGCTTTTTCTGACGTCAGCGTCTTTCCAGCTTTCGCGCGTCATGACGTCGTTGATTGCTTTTTCGGTGAGCCGCTGGAGGGTGCCCTTGAGGAATCCGGGTAGGCGGAATTTCCATTTCATCAGGTTACCCATCAGCATCATGAGTTCCTGTGCAAATCCCTGGAACTGGTAGAGGTAAGTCTGCATGTCCTGCAGATTCTTGCAGCGGCGCTTGATGCTATTGTCGATTTCTGTAAAGAAGCTGTCGGAGATGCCGTAGATTTCCTGTAGCATCTTTTTGCATTGTTTCTTTTCGCCGAGTCCTACTCTGTTGTTTACGGTAGGCACTTTCAGTGTCTGCTTGAACACGCGGAGGTCGGGGAGCATGCGGAAATCGCGGATACCGAAATTCGATGCCATGACGGCTTGGTAGTAAACTCTGATGAGCGTCATGAAGTCTTCCGTACCGCCAACTCTCCATCCCGTTTCACTGGCATTGTTTTTTTTGCCGAATATGTTGGAAAAAAATCCCATTTTGGTTTGTTGGTTTTGTGTTTTTTAATGCCCTTGTAGGCTTTTGTCTAAGGAGTTGTGAATCAGTGGTGTGTAGCCTTTGGCTTTTTGTAAAGGACCAATGTGGGGAGTACACACCGAATATTCGTGGCAAATTTAAGGATTTTTGATGATGTGCACAAAGATTTCTGTTGTTTTTTGCCCCCTTGTCAGGTTTTCAGTCGCCGTATCGTCGGTTTCCTTTCTCTATGGCAATGATTGCACATGCCGTTTCCCGCATACCTTGTCTATCCGCAAAATCACCGCGAGCCAACTTTCAGGGCATCATAAATCATTGCAAAACGCAATAGAATCCAGCAGTTTCCTTAAGTTCTGTGCCAAATACCTATGCTTTCGAGATGGGAAAATTGCAGGGAATGCCAAAAAATGGCCTGTATCACCTCCTATCCTACACCAATCCTACACCAAACGACGTTATCCTACATCCGATTCTACACCCGAAAAGCATAGCATACAAAGGTGTTTTCCTGAAAGGGTGTAGGAAATGTATGTTTTTTTCAGAAACTTTTTTTGTGGAGAAGTTTGTCTGCGTGCGATGGATGATGACGCGCACCATCGCGAGCACCGCACCCAACACTGCCATTCCCGGCAGTTTTCATGCGGAACCGCTTCTGGAAATCAAAAACATCGGACTTCTTTGCTACAAACCTCCGTACTTTCCATGCAAAACATCGGAACTTTACCCCAAAGAAGTCCGATGTTTTCATTTTCCGGAAAGATTCGCTTTGTTCATTTTCCGGAAAGACGTTGTAGCATATGTTTTCCGTAATACGGTGGACATTGTTCAAGATGGTTTGCCACCGGCAATGGGAAAGGCTCTGTATGTTGGGATGGTGGCAAAAAAATCCGGGCATCGCGTGGGGGCGATGTCCGGAATCATTGTTGTGAGATATAAAATACCCATTCCTGTTTCCGTAGAATGGTTACGGCTGGTTGGGAGGGTGGTTATTGTCTCTTAAACGAGGTGGCGGATGATTTCTTCGCGGTCACCGGGAAGATAGTCGATGACGGGAATTTCAATCATGGTGTAAGCTCCCGGCTGCTGGCGCATGGAGGCACGTGCCACATTGACGAGCACCTGTGCTGTGAGGGCGGGATTGTTGATCTTCATGTTGAATTCGAAGAGCTGGTTGTGTGTCTTTCCGCTTACTCCCTTGCGTGTAAGGTTCACACCGTGTCCCACATCGTTGAGGTCGTCAACGCAGGATACCTGCATGACGTGTGTCTCGTCGTTTACGAAATAGGGGTCGGTCTTGATGGCGGCTTCGACGGTCTTGAAGTCCGCGCCATCCTCAAGTTCCACATACACCATGCGGCGGTGAATACCTGTTCCCACGGGGATGGTCATGCTCAGCGCATCGCGTACGCCTTCGATGGCACGTACGGCAACACTGTGTCCCATGGAACGTCCGGGACCGAAGTTCGTATAGCTGATGCCTTTGGGAGCGAGGCTTTCGATGAGTGTGCGTACCACGCTGTCGCTTCCGGGGTCCCATCCGGCGCTGATGACGCTCACTGCACCATGTGCCTTTGCGGCCTTGTCGAGTGAACGGCGGAGGTCGACAATCTGGGTGTGAATGTCGAAAGAGTCAACGGTGTTGATGCCCAGTTCGAGACAATGGAGGGCATATTCTTCAACCTTGCGGGTGGGGGTGGCGAGGATGGCCACATCGACGTCCTTGAGTTCGGTAATGTCGTGTACAACAGGATAGCCTTCCAATTCGGCAGGGCGGTTTTCTGCACCCTGGCGACGGACTACGCCACAGCATTCCATGTCGGGTGCGGCTTCAATGGCTTCAAGCGCATAACGGCCGATGTTGCCGTAGCCAATGATGGCAGCGCGGATTTTCTTTTCCATGTGTGTAAGTCTTTTGTTTCTTTTTTAGGTGTATGTTGGTTTTTTCTGATGAGTTTATAGGCTGATGCTTGTCCGTACGTTCCCTTACCGGCGGCGTGACTTGCCGTCGCGCTTGCCGTCCGGAGTTCTTTTCCCTTCGTGACGGTCGTTGGTGCGATTGGCGCCTTTCCCATATTTTGTGTCTTTCGGAGCCTGGTTGTTTCGGGCCGTGTTCCGTCCTGTTGCCGTCGGGGGATAGAGCCGTGCGAGCAGGTCGGGCCGTCCCATGCGTGTGAGTTCGCGAGTGATGGCCTGCCGTTCTTCGGATTTGTACCAGAAGAAGAACATCCTTTGTCGGAGTTTCTCGCTGTCGCTGACAGCGGTGAAAATCGGTTCAAGGGTGTAGGGATGGAAGCCCGAATACCAGCAGGTGGTGGCCACGGTCATAGGTGTCGGTGTGAAGTCCTGCACCTGTTCGAGTCTGAAGTCGAGGTCCTTGGTTTCGGCTGCCAGTTCGGCCATGTCTTCGGCATGGCATCCGGGATGGCTCGACATGAAGTATGGGATGATTTGCTGTTTCAGTCCGGCCCGTCGGTTGATGTCGTCGAAGATGCGTTTGAAGTTGTGGAACTGGCTGAAGTCGGGCTTTCGCATGATGCTGAGCACTTTTGCCGAAGTATGTTCGGGAGCTACCTTCAAGCGTCCCGAAACATGGTTGAGAATCAGCTGTCGTGTATACTCTTCAGCGTGCTTCCGTAGCGTTTCGTCTTTATAGGGATTCAGCAGGAGGTCATAGCGTACACCGGAACCGATAAAGCTCTTCTTGATGCCCGGCAGTGCATCCACGGCACGGTAGATGTCGAGCAACGGTCCGTGGTCGGCATTGAGATTGGGACAGACGGTGGGATGAATGCATGAAGGTTTCCGGCATTTCCGGCAAATGTCCTGGTTCTTGCCGCGCATGGCGTACATGTTTGCGCTTGGTCCGCCGAGATCGCTGAGATAGCCTTTGAAATCAGGCATCTTTATGATTTCCTTAACCTCGCGCAGGATGCTTTCCTTGGAGCGGCTCATGATGAATTTCCCCTGATGGGCGGAAATTGTGCAGAAAGCACACCCTCCGAAGCAACCGCGGTGGAGATTGACGGAAAACTTTATCATCTCGTAGGCCGGGATGGTCTTTCCCTTGTATTTGGGGTGTGGCAGGCGGGTATATGGAAGGTCGAAGGAATGGTCAATCTGTTCCTGTGTCATAGACGGGAACATGGGGTTGACGATGACATAACGGATTCCCTTGTCGCTTTCATTCCTTTCGCTGACGCCCTGTGTTTCGCAGGGAATGCATCGCATCTGCGCATCGGTGGTATAGTGGCGTTCAAGAGGTTGGATGAGCCTTTTGGGCTCCATGCTGTTGCTTTCCTCCTCGATGTGTCTGAAGTTTTTCGCATGGGCCTTCCTGTCGGCAAGGCATGTTTCGTGGCTGGCAAGTACGATGTCGTCAGGCGTGATGCCACCGGGAATATCCTCGCGTTTCATGAGGGCCACAGTCTGGCGGATGGGGTATTTCCGTAGGAGTTCGTGGAAATCCTTGACGTTTACCACGCATTCGTCTCGGTGGTGTCCCAACCTGTTCTCGAGCAGATGTACGAGCTCGATGGTAGGCAGTTCGCCCATACCGTAGGTGATGAGGTCTGCACCGCTTTCTTCAAGGATTGAAGGCCGGAGCTGCTGTTTCCAATAGTCGTAGTGCGATACGCGGCGTAACGAAGCCTCGATGCCGCCGAGTACTACCGGGCAGTCGGGGTATAGGCTTTTGAGAATACGCGTATAGACAATGGTCGGCATCTCGGGGCGCATGTCGTGGCGCCCGTCAGGACTGAAAGCGTCTTCCGACCTTAACCGTCGCGCTGCCGTATATTTGTTGACCATCGAGTCCATGCCTCCAGGTGCCACCATGAAGCACAGACGGGGGCGTCCGAAACGTCGGAAGTCGCGGAAGTCGCCGTGCCAGTCGGGTTGGGGAACGATGCATACGCGGAAGCCTTCGGCCTCGATGATGCGGCCGATGACTGCAGCACCGAAACTGGGATGGTCGACGTAGGCGTCGGCCGAGAAGATGACAACGTCGACAGTGTTCCAACCGTGGAGTTCCATTTCGCGGCGTGTGGTTGGAAGCCAATCGGTGAGTTGGGGCATGGTCAATGGAATAATGAGTGCGGGAAAGAGATGAAAAGAGTCAACTGATTACAGGTGTATCTTGTCCTGCTTTCAGTTGTTCATGGGAGTTCCCTCTTGGGGTTCTGCTGTCGGTTGCTGTGCCAGCCATTGTCTGTAGGCCTCGATGAGTCCGCGCAGTCCGTAGGCTTTCATCTTTTCATGGAAGATGACGTCGTTGCAGAGTTCGAGCAGGTCTTGTGTGTTGGAGCCTCTGTTGTCGAGGAGGTTACGTACAGTGAGCTTCAGACGGTCCAGGTCGTGCTCCGTAACATAGCCTGTGGAGTTGACAAACTGTTGGAAAAGGTGGTATTTGTCGATAATCTGGAAGACGTCGTCGTTGACATTGAGATGACGTGTCCCACTTTCGTTGAGCTGAATATCGTACATGGTTATGGGTGGTAAGGGTGATTGTGTTTATGGTATGGGCGTCTATTCCCGGGATGGCATCCGTGAGTATATTTCGCGGCACTTTGGGATAATGGCTGCGGGCAGCATGGCGGCAAGTTCGGAGTCGGAAATTCCCTTCTGTATGCCTTGCCGGATGTCTGTGCTGCTGAAGGGGAAGAGTGGGGCGTTCAAGATATGCGGCGAAGGAAAACCTTCTCGATGTACCGGTGTGGTGCCTTGACGAGGATAGACGATGACGGGGACGGTGCGTAGAATCTCCTCCCAATTACGCCAACGATGAAAGATTTCCCAGTTGTCGGCACCGATGATAATGGAAAATTCCTTGTCCGGAAAACTTTCTCGAAGCTGGCAGATGGTCTTCCACGTAAAGGTAGGCCGTTGGAGTTTGAATTCGAAATCGCTGGCAACAATCCGTCGGGCGACATCAGGTTCCTGTGCTGTACGTACATGGTCGGACAGGGCCTTACGGGCCATTTCCAAACGTTGGTCTTCAGGTGCCAGGTGCTGTGATACCTTCAAAGGGTTTTGGGGCGAAATGAGCATCATTACCTCGTCCACGAAACCTGCCTTGATGGCTGATTCCGCCAGGCTGATGTGACCGTAGTGGATGGGGTTGAACGAGCCTCCGAAGATTCCTGTTCTCATGTTTTTTGAATACTTGTGCTTGTGTTTTTCCCTCTGTTACAGCAGTGTGTGCAGCCCTTTTCCTGTGGGAGAAGCTGTGACATAAAGTCTACTTGCTTAGGAAGTCGGTGACAGTTCTCAGTATTTCGGCCTTTGCCTTTTCGAGGTCGTCGTTGACGATGATGGTGTCGAACTGCTTTGCAAACGACATTTCATATTCCGCCTTGTCGAGCCGTACCTGAATGGTTTCGGGTGTGTCGGTGCCACGACCTTCAAGACGTTGGCGCAGTACTTCGACCGATGGAGGCTGGATGAAGACACTGAGGGCACGGTTGCCATAATGCTTCTTTATATTGAGGCCGCCTTTTACATCGACATCGCAGATGACGTTCTCTCCCTCTTCGAGCTGCTTGTCCACCTGCTGCGAGAGGGTACCGTAGAAACGTCCCTCGTAGACTTCCTCATACTCGAGGAAATCACCGGCATTGATGTGATGGCGGAACTCTTCTGGGGTGAGAAAGAAATACTCCACACCGTTCTTTTCGTTTCCGCGGGGTGGACGGCTGGTGCAACTGATGCTGAAATGAAGTGGTAATCCCTTTTCTATCAGATAATTGACGAGGGTTGATTTGCCTGATCCTGAGGGAGCGCTGAAAACAATGACTTTGGTCATGGGGTGGTGGTATGTGGAGTGATGGGATGGTGATGTGCAGCCTTTCCGTTGGCTATATGGTAGGCG
>SFJN01000124.1 GCA_004555055.1 Bacteroidales bacterium
CGTTTCATATCGTATTTTGATTTATGGTTGTCTGAAAAACGGAGGGGATGGAAATGAGCATACGGACATGGGTATGCCTCCAAGAAATCATAAGACTTCAACGAAAATGCTATACAAAAATACAGATTTTACGAAAGATGCACTCAAAAATCCTCCCGAAAAGGTCTTATTCAAGTTGTTTCCCTTGTTATTTGCCATTGTCATAGGGTGAAATGTCTGCAAACAATGGGCTTAGATTATAGGGGGAATTTCTGGCAAAGGCTGTGGGCTATCTGGCCGAGCGTACAAAAAGTGCCATACATCCTTCGACGGACGTATGGCACAATATGCGGCTTGACTTCGTCTTCCTCCTTCGCACCTCGGCAATATCCAAGAAAGCTTGGCTATTGCTCTCGGTTTGTCGTCGGTTGGCTTCTGCGCTCGCTGCTCCAGAGCGTGGCTTCGTCTTCGTTATTTCACAATGACCCTAAGGGAGGTCTCCCTGCTGCGGGCGACATAAACGCCGGGAACAAGGGCGCAGAGGTCCACACTGCCGAGGGCTGTCGCCACACGGCGACCGGAGGCATCGAAGAGGACTATAGGTGCTTGGTCGGCTGCCACGATGTGGCCGGAGACCTCTCTCAGCGCCGGGGCGCAGGACGAGGTAACGGGGGCGATGGCGGTCTGCAGACCGTCGGTGACACGGACCGTGCACTGGGCGGAGAAACTGCCGCAGGTGGCGGTGACGGTGACCTCGCCGGGGGCTACGGCATCGAATACCACGAGACGGGTGTCGCCGTCGGACGACTCATAGTCGACCTCGATGCTGGTATTCTCGGGGATGTCGACGGTAACTTCCTCGGCCGTTCCTCCGGCACAGCGGAAGCCCAGATGGCCGACTGTGCCCTCCGCTGCCTCCACAAGGCGCTCAACGGGCATCAGACCCTGCACCTGATGCTCGAAATGCAGCGCGGGGGCGTCGGTGAATGTCCAGGGGGCGTCGGGCTCGGTGCCGAAAGCGAAACCGAGGGTCTGCATGAAGGCTTCCGTAAGGCCCTCGGCGTCCAGGTCGGCGCCTTCGGCGCCGGAAGCGCCGGCATAGACCGTGGCATCGCTGATGGGGGCTACGGTGCCAAGGACATAATTGTCGGCAATGCCCTCGTCGGCCTTGTCGGCATAAAGATTGTAGGTGGTCTTGCCGACTACGCGGTGTGTGGTCTCGTAGGCTACGGCAGGACGGTTTTCGGGGACTTCGGAGGCTACGGACGAAAGGCTACGGAGCCCGACGACGTTACGCTTCACTCCAGCCGGCATCCCCTCGTCGAGGCTGCCGGCGATGCCGCCCGTGCAGGGGCCGTTCCACTTGTCGCCTCCGGTGGCAGTGAGCGTCACCTCGGCATAGTTATGGGTGATGAGGTTGTGGTTGTCGCTGCCGGCGATGCCGCCGAGAGTATGCTGTGCTTCGAGGTCAGCCGAGACGTGGTTGTCCGCCACAGTGCAAAGGGACCCGTTCTCGTAGACCTCACCCACGATGCCGCCGAGGGTGTTGTCGGCACGGAGGGTCCCCGAGACTTTGCATGCCGAGATGGCGGAGGAGGTGCGGAGCTGTGCGGCGATGCCGCCTGCCACGGCGGCGTGGGGGAGGGAAACCCGGGCATCGTTGACGCTGCAGCCTGCGATGGTGGTGTAGACCGAGGCTGTGCCTACGAGTCCGCCGAAACTGCCACTGAAGGCTTCGTCGTCCGCCAGAAGGCCGAATACATGGACATTCTCGATGCCTACATGCTGCAGGGTGGACGAGGCAAGGAGGGCACATTGCCCCTGGCCCGTGGGATGGAGGGCGGCATTGACGACGCTGAAGTCGGCAATCTGGGGTTCCGTGCGGTCGGCATCTCCGACCACATCGCCGAAGAGGCTGCAGGAGGTTCCCTTAAGGCGGAGGTTCTGGATCATCTTCCGGTTGCCGTCAAAGGTGCCGGAGAACGTGGCATCGCTGCCCTTGAGAACCATCTGTGTGGCATCGATGTCGCACGCCAGCCGATAGTGTGCTGCGGGGAAATTCTGCATCTGCTGGAGGTCGCCGGCAGTGGTGATGAGATAGGGGTCGGCCTCCGTACCGCTTCCGCCGGCAAAACGAGTGAGGGGAAGGGGGTGTACCTCGGCACGGTAACGGTCGGTGGCGGGGTCGAGGAAGGTGATGACCAGATGGCCGTCGGCGGCGTCGCCGAAGGTCCATACCCGCGAGATGTTGCCCTCGTCGGGCGTGGGGGCTACGTGGAATACCGTCTCGCCGTCGTCGTTGAGGATGAGCAGCTCGGTACGGCTCTTGGATCCCTCTCCGGTATAGCGCTGCAGAAGGAACATATATTCCCGCTTGTCGTCGGTGTTCACATAGAAGGGGCAGAGGGTCTGGCCGGTAATATTGGGGGCGGCTACCGCGACATCGCTCCCGAGATAGAGGAGGCGACGGTGGGCGAAGGTGCCATCGGGACGGAACCAGCTGATGCACTCGCAGAGGCGGCCTTCGGCATCGCGCTCCGTGACGCCCATCCTTACGGCATATTCATAGCTGCCGTCGGCGGTGGGGACGCGGTCGATGGCGGTGGTGAGGGTGTTGTCGGCAAAGGCAGCGGGGAGCTGGAGCACCTCGGTGTAAGTGTCCATATTGACGAAGTGGAAGGTATAGGTATCGTCGGCGGCACGCCGCAGAAAGAGTTCCTGCGCGGGGCACCCGGGGACGTCGCTCATCGACACGCGGCCTTCGGCATTTTCGAAAATGGTGGCGGTGCGGCTGCCTTCGGCATCGTAGGTGTAATAGGAATAGAAGCTGCCGTCGGTGGAGATGTGGTAATCGCTCAGGGTGACGACGTAGTGCGGTGTGCCGTCGGCGGAAAGGGCCATATCGTCCGTATACCCCAGGTTGCCGACGCCGTAGAACCGCAGGGGGACATCTTCGTCGCTGCTGGCCTCGACGGGTATGCGGGTGGTGGTGAGCGGCGTGAGGGTGGGCGTGCCGTAGGAAGAAAGGGGCATGCTGTAGAGGGCGATGAAGAAATGATTGTCGGGAGTGATGGTCATATCTTCATAGTCGTAGGGATTGAGGAGGAATGGCTTTTCGTAGCCTGTACGGGCGATGTAGAGGGTGTTGTCACGACGGGCGACGAGGATGGGGAGACCGTCGTTGTAGTTAGCCTCGTCGTCGCTGACATCGAGGTGTGCGACCTCGACGGGAGGATTGGAATAGCCTGCCTTACGGAAGACGGTGAACCGCTGGCCGCGGACACCGTCGGCGGAGGTGCCTGCTGTGGCGGCGACAAAGCCTCCGTCGGGAGCGGCATAGCCCTCGCGGTCGAAAATCATAAAGTAATTCTCGGACCACTGATCCTGAGCGGCGTTGATGCCGGACACCATCATGCCGTCGACAACGGCTACAGGCTGCGAGGTGCCTTCGGCGGCGTCGGCAGCGAGGGAGAAGGCATAGGTGCGGACATTGTTGATATACTTGGGGGTGTTGGCGTTGACCATGACCATCACCTCGTAACTGTTGTCAACATTGAAGAACTTGCGGGTAAGGAGGTCGCAGACGTCAATCTGGCTGATGCGTGTTTCGCCTTCTAGGAGTGGGATTTCGGCATCCACCTTGCCGACGACGTTGGCATCGGCATCGTAGACGGTGAGGGCAAAGCCGGTGACGCTATAGTCGTGGTATGTGGCATTGGGATTGCCGGCGTTGAGGTCGTCGCGGCGGAGGTTGATGGTGTAGTACCACGTTTCGCCGGTGGGGACGGTGAGCCATCCGAAATTGTCGAAGTCCTGCATGTCCTCGCCCTGGACGGGTGCGAGCGTCAGGGCCTGCAAACCCTTGGAGGCAGCGGCCTGGAGACGGTGTTGGCGTTGCAGGAGGGCGGTATGGCCGAAGGGGGTCTGTGCGGCCTGCCGCTGCAGGAGGTTGCCAGCGGCGGGGATGACGGCTTTCCCCGCGGCAGGGGACGATACGCTGCCAAGGAGAACAAATGCCAGGGCGGCGAGTGTAGAGGTGTGTTTCATCGTTGTCTATATTTGTTTTTGTGCGGTTTTTCTTGCGGGTATGCTGAATGGGGGGTTACAGGGGTGTGCGATGCTGTTCTATAATTGACACGGACTAAAGGCGGATGTCCACGGACGACACGGAGAATTATTATATGTTTCAGTCAAAGAATTGCTTCCAGTCGTCCTTGCCATATTTCCGTCCTTTCCGTGCCGCCTTTCCGCCCTTGCCGTGCGGTGTGCCGTTCGCTTCTCCTTCGGTGCGCTGCTTGCGTCGGCGCTGGGGACGTGCTGCACGGTCGTCGAGGGCTGGATGATTTCTCCGCTGGCGGCTGTCATCGCGCTCTGCACTTCGGGGACGGCGGCTGGCACGGGCGGGGGCATCGGAGGCATCATCGCGGTCGGCCCAGTCGACCACCACGCGGCGGTCGCCGGCCTTGGCTTTGGCCATCATGCGGATGACGGCGTCGGCATCTTCTTCGGGGACTTCGAAGAAGGCGATGGTGGGGAGGAGGTCGATGCGGCCGATTTCCACCTTCCCCTTGACGTAGCGATTGACGATGTTGATGATTTCGCGGGCGAAGAAATGGTCGCGCTTGCCACGGTTGATGAAAAGTCGGCGGTAACCTTCCTCTGCCTCATGTGGCTGTGCTCCGCGACTGCCTTCGCCCCGGCGGCTGCCACGGCCCTCGGCGGAGGGCTGGCGCTGCGGACGGTCGGAGGGCTGGATGATTTCGGGGGCATCGGCATAGTAACGGAGGAAACGTCCGAACTCTGCGGTGACGATGCGTTTGATAAGGTCTTCGCGCGAAAGCCACGCCAGCTTGCGGTTCACCTCGGGGAGGAAGGCGGCAATCTGGTGGTCGTCGACCTCGACATGCTCCAGCTGGTCGATGACGTGGTAGAGCTGCTTGGTGCAGATTTCCTCGGGGTCGGGGAGCTGTGCGCTTTCGAAATGCCGTCCGCTGTTTTCAGCGGTGAAGATGACGCGTTCGATGGCGCGGATTTTGGACTTCTCACGGACGTGGACAATGCTGATGCTCGTACCGCGTTTGCCGGCGCGGCCGGTGCGTCCGGAACGGTGGATGTAGCTTTCGATGTCGTCGGGGAGACCGTAGTTGATGACGTGGGTAAGGTCGTCGACATCGAGGCCTCGGGCGGCAACGTCGGTGGCGACGAGGAACTGCGTACGGTGCTGGCGGAACTTCTGCATCGTCAGGTCGCGCTGGGCCTGTGCCAGGTCGCCGTGGAGGGCCTCGGCGTTGTAGCCGTCGCGGATGAGGTGGTCGGCCACTTCCTGGGTCTCCATGCGGGTGCGGCAGAAGATGATGGCATAGATGCGGGGATAATAGTCGACAATGCGCTTGAGGGCGGCATATTTGTCCTGGGCCTTGACGAGATAATAGACGTGGTTGACATGTTCCGCCCCTTCGTTGCGCGAGCCGATGACAATCTCCTTGTAGTCGTGGAGATAGCTTTTGGCAATCCTTTCAATCTCGGGCCCCATGGTGGCGGAGAAGAGGAGGGTGTTGCGGTCGGCAGGGACGCCGGCGAGAATCTCGTCGATGCTTTCGGAGAATCCCATGTTCAGCATCTCGTCGGCCTCGTCGAGGACCACATTCTCCACCTGGTCGAGGAGGGCGACACCACGGTGCATAAGGTCGATGAGACGTCCGGGAGTGGCGACAATGATCTGTGCGCCTTTGCGGAGGCTGCGGACCTGGGCCTCGATGCTGGCACCGCCATAGACGGGGACGACGTGCATGCCGGGAAGATAACGGCTGTAGTCGCGGAGGTCGTCGCAGATTTGCAGACACAGCTCGCGGGTGGGCGAAAGGATAATGGCCTGCGTCTGACGGTTCTCGACGTCGATGCGTTGAAGGACAGGAAGGCCGTAGGCGGCTGTCTTTCCGGTGCCGGTCTGGGCAAGAGCAATGACATCGTTATGGTCGCCCAGGAGATAGGGGATGACAGCTTCCTGTACGGGCATCGGGGCTTCGTAGCCCAACTCGGCAATGGCGGTCAGCAACTCCTCGCGCAAACCAAGGGATGAAAATGTGGATTGTGACATAAAGAAATGAGAATATTTACTGCAGCACATACGGAGGGAAATGTTCCCTGTAAACATACACCGCCGCAAGGGGAAGTGGGACAGGCAGGAACGTCTGCCAGCCCTGCTTGGATTTCAGAATCAAAAAAGACAGCGGGCGGGTACCATCCTCCCCACCTCTTCCGTCCGCTGCAAAAGGAACGGAGGATGCGAGGAGAATGGAACCCACCCTGTCCGGGCTATAATGGCTAAGGAGAATGAGGGTGAGCATGGGCTACACACGCCTTACCCCCCCTTACGAAGGGATGGGTCACTCGGCAATAAGTGAAAATTCGGCTCCGGAGGCAAAATCCTGCCCGTTCTGGCTCGAAAGGGCCTTGAAACGGATGTAGCGTGCACGTACGGGTGCGTCGAATTCCACACGTTGTGGCTTGCCGTCGTGGGCAAAAGTTCCTTTCTTTACCGCCTCGCCCCACGACTGTCCGTCGGTGCTGACATAGATTTCGTAATCCTTGACATTGCCGTTGCTGCCGTTGCGACGAGGCGTGTAGACGAATCCCTTCATCAGCTTGACATCGAGGGCGTCGAAGTCTACCCAATGGGGATACTGTGCCACGGTGACGGAATACATGGTATGCCAGATGGTGCCGAGGTCACCGTCGACAAGATGTGTGGCATTCCCCTCGCCGAACTCCTGGCTGGAGCAGAACGCCACCTCGAGGGGTACGCTCTCCACCTTCGGGAAACGCTGGCTGAAGACCACCCTGCGGTTGTCGGCGTACCATGCCTTCACCTCTCCCCCCTGTCGGAAAGCTACGGGCGAGGTGTAGACGCTGGCCTTTCCGCCGTCGATGCTGTACATCAGTCTCCGCCCTTCGTCAAGGCTGTGGATGGTGAGATTTCCCCGGGCGTCGCGGCGTATGGAGAGGGGACGGTCGCCGCTGGCGCTGACCTTCAGCACCCGTCCGAGGTCTTCCGCCTGCTCGGCGAGGTTTTCCGCCTCTTTGGAGAGCGCAAAGGGCCGGATGATGAACCCGAAATCGTAGCCCGTGCTCTTCACACGGTCGGGATTGAGGGGCCCTCCCTGTCCGCAGCTGTTGCCGCCAAGACCCATCACCTTGGCATCGAGGAGGAGGTGTGTGGCGGACGATGGCGGAAGCTGGTAGGGATGTGCCGCCTCCATCAGCTCGAGCTGGCTCCAGGGCAGGGCGCTGACGCTCATGGCGGGCACACCGGGTGCCGTGGACGGCTTGCCGAAGAGGAGGTCGCCGGAATCCTCGACATGGGCATAGCTGGGGGTAGTCGCCACGAAGGCGGCACCATGGCCGAACTGGTCGGTGAGGGCACACCAGCGTACCTCCTCGCGGTTTCCCATTTCCTGCGGCTTCGGGAGCATAATGTCCTGCCCCCCTACCCGTCCTTCGTGGATTTCCACAAACTGCGAGGTACGGCGGTCGTTGTAGTTGTTCACCGGTCCACGGCCGTAATAGAGGAAATTGTCGTATTCCGTGGGCAGCTGCATGGCATATCCTATGCGCGGGAGGTCGACGTTGTCATCGTTGGCGGTAATGGCGGCCTCAAGCTCCACGGAGCCGTCGGGATAGACGGTATAGACCTGATTGGTGAGGAACTTGAAGTCGTCGTCCCCAAAGCGCTGTCGGGTGTTCTCCATAATGCAATATACCGACTCGGGATTGCGGTCGCGGTTGCTGTAACGGTCGTTCCCGCCATAGGGAGCCTGGCTCTCCACGGTGAAGTTCAGCACATAGGCCCCGTCGTTGCGGGCATAATGGCTGAAGGAAAGGGCACGATGCTGAAGATGGTGCAGTTGTCGTTGTCCGTACGGGCCCGGAAGGCATGGAGCACAGGACCCTCGCCGGCATTGAAGATGTTTTCTCCGTCGTATTTCAACGTAGAGATATTTCCCCTCGAGGTGTCGAAGGCCACTTCCCACCCCTCTCCGGCGAAGGCAATGCTTCCGGGGGTCACAACCGGTTTCCGTACCCGGAGCGCTGCCTTGCCGGCTCCGGAGGCCGCAAGGCTTGCGCTGACCTGCCCGGCAATGGCAGGAGCCGCAGCGGGCTCCTGGAGCAGAAGCTGCTCCTCCATCTGCACATATCCCGCCTTGGCCCAAGGACGGTCGGCGGCCTGCACAAACTGCACTTTTACAAAATATTCCTTCGAGGGGTCGAAACGGTAGTCACCGTAATCCAACGTCACCACGCTCCGCTGGCGCGGACCTACGGGCTGGCATCCGGCTCCCAAGCTGTTGACAGCCACCTGCACACCGTCCTCGTAAAGACTCCATACGACCTTGTAGTCGGAAAGGTCTACGAAATAGTTCTTGTTGAAGATTTCCACCCTGCCGGCCTTCATGTCGACAGGACGTACAGCGACATTCTGATAAACCTTCTTCACCTCGAAATACTGTGCCTTCGGCGAGAGGTCGGGCCGCATGATGCCGTTCATGCAGAACATGCCGTCGTTGGGCTTGTCGCCGAAATCGCCGCCATAGCCCCAGAATTTCGTGCCGTCGGGGGTGTAGTTGTTGATGGCCTGGTCCACCCAGTCCCAGATGGCACCGCCTACAAAGAAGTTGGTACTCTCTATGGCGTTCCAATAATCCACAAGATTTCCGACGGCATTTCCCATGGAATGGGCGTATTCCGAAATATGGAAGGGGTAGACAAGCCCTTCTTCCTTGCCGGTCACCGCGGCCTGCACCCATGCGATGGAGGGATACTGGTTGGACCCCATATCCACGATGGAGTTGTTGCGCTCATACTGCACCGGACGGCTGGCATCGAAGGCCTTGATGGCTTTGTAGGCTTCCACGAAATTGTCGCCGGGACCGGCCTCGTTGCCCAACGACCAGATGCAGATGGAGGGATGGTTGACATGCTGGTGCACCATCTCCATGTTACGGGCCACATGCTGGTCGCGGAACTCCGGAACCCACGATAGGGATTCCTTGCCGTAATAGTACTCATGGCTCTCGATGTTGGCCTCGTCCTCGAGCATGATGCCGTACTTGTCGCAGAGATAATACCAATAGGGGTCGTCGGGATAGTGGCAGTTCCGGACATGGTTGATGTTGCCGCGCTTAAGCAGCATCACCTCCTTTTCCATCTGCTCGCGGGTGATGGCATGTCCCCTTTCGGGGGAATTCTCATGACGGTTCACACCCTTCATCTTCACCGGCTTGCCGTTGAGATAGTAGTAGCGTCCGGCAAGCCCGAACTCATCGTCTTTGGCAGCGGTCTCGCGGATTTCGCAGGTACGGAAACCTACGATGGTCGAAACGGTCTCCACCACTCCTCCCGCGGCATCTTCCAGCTCTGCCACAAGCACATAACGGTGAGGGGCTTCGGCACTCCAGGGCTTGGCCTGCGGACAGGAAAGGGTGACACTTTGGGTGGCATCCGTCTGCACATCAAACTGCTGCGCTCCGCTCACGGTGCAGGGTACGGCCTTGACAGCCTCGCCGTAAAGCTCCTTTTCGTAGAGAGAATAGGATATCCGTGCACCCTTCACGGCCTTTTTCCCCAGATTCTGCACGATGGAGCTCACCTTGAGGTCCGTGGGGGAAGAAGCCACGGCCACAAGGTCGGCCACCTGCAGACGGGGCTTGCTGTGGAGGGCCACCGTACGGAAGATTCCCGGCAGACGGAACATGTCCTGGCTTTCGAGGAAACTGCCGTCGCTCTGACGGTAAACCTCACAGGCCACCACATTCTCCCCGCTGACAAGATAAGGGGTGATGTCGAACGAGGCGGTAGAACGGGAATTCTTGGAAAACCCGACGTAGCGGCCGTTGATATAGAGATAGAAGAAAGAATCTACACCGTCGAAGTCGAGATAAACCTCTCGTCCGTCCCACTCTTCGGGAACGGTAAATGTACGGCGGTAGGACCCGACCTCGTTGCGGTTCTTGTAGGTCAGCCAGTCCTTGGCAGGCTCTCGCATGACGCCTTCCTTCCAGTCGTCCACCTTCACCTGGTGCTGGAAAATAACGCGCTGGTTGGAATAGATAGGCATGCCCCACTTCTGCGTACCGTCGGGCTGCAGGCCGGCAACGGGCCAGTTCATGGGCACCTCCACATTGTTCCACTCGTGACGGTCGTCGCCCATCTTGTAGTCCGTGGCATAGAAGCCAAGAGGACGCTCGTCAGGATTTCCTACCCAGCAGAACTGCCACTGGCCGTTCAGGCTTTTCCAGAACGATGATTTTTCAGGCAATACGCCGGTGGCTTCCTCGGCGTTCTTGAAACTGAAGAACCATGCATGGGGCTGCAACTTGTTGAGGGCTACACGCGTGGGGTCATCCCATTCGCGTCCGTCAGGACCCTTCACCTGGGTATCATAGGCATATCCGCCAAGGAGCGGACGCCCGCCAAGGGCCTGGGCACCGGCAGGCACAGCAGCGAAGGCTGCAAGAAGGAAAAATACAGAAAAACGTGTTCGGCTCATAGAGTAGTAGATATAAGTAGGATGATCGGGAACTTCACTCCCGAAAGCATGAATTTATAGAACAACGATTTATTCTATTGACTTGATTATCAGTATTTTACAACCTATTCGACATCTTCGGAAATTCCTTTTTCTTCATAAAGAAAATCCCCTCTTGCTCATCATTCGTCCCGACTACCTCCGGTGCAGGCCCTGCAGAGCCGGCCACCGGAAGCCACCGCAAGAGGTTCCCACACTTCCGTATTCCGTGGAAGGAAGCATACAGGTATGGCACCGAAAGAAGGGAAGAATGAGATGGAAAGGCACGTTTACCATAAAGGTATATTTGCCGCAAATGTACACAATATCCGTGAAACAGACAAAAAAAACAGGATTTTTCGCCCCTATATTCAAGGGGAGTCTTTGCAGTTCCAGAAAAAAAACATACATTTGCCCATTTTAATCGGCAAGTTCCTGCGGAAAACATCCCCCAGGACCCTTGCTCCATGATGGAAGATAACATGGAAAAACTCCTGCATTACGTATGGCAGCATCGCATCTTTCCGCCCGGAGAGCTGCATACCACAGACGGACGAACCGTCGAAATCATCAATCCCGGACTGCACAACCTGGACGCTGGACCCGACTTCTTCAACGCACAACTCCGCATTGGCGAAGCATACTGGGTGGGGAATGTAGAAATCCACTGTCTGGCATCCGACTGGTACCGGCACCGCCACGACAGCGACCCCGCCTACAACAACGTGGTGCTCCACGTGGTGGAACGCGAGGACTGTACCGTCAGAGCCGAAAACGGCACCGCCTTGCCGCAGCTGGTGGTGAGCGTTCCGTCGGACATTGCGGAGAACTATGCCGAACTCCTTGCCGAAGACGCTTATCCCCCTTGCTATCGCATCATCCCCCAGGTACAGCCCCTCGCGGTGCACGCCTGGATGGACGCACTGGCGGCCGAAAGGCTTGAACACAAGACACAACGCATTGAAAATTGGATTAAGCGTACAGAAGGAGACTGGCAACGCACTTTCTTCATCACCCTGGCACGGGCCTTCGGCTTTGGCACCAATGCCGAGGCTTTCGAACAGTGGGCTTTCCAGGTCCGGCAGGACCAGGTGGGGAAACACCGCGACAACCCCCTGCAGGTAGAGGCATATTTCATGGCCGTTGCAGGACTGCTCGAAGGGAAAGAGACCTTGGACACCGTTTCCGAAGACATGGCACTGCTCCTGCGCGAAATCAGGTTCATGAAGTCGAAGTTCTCCATCGTCCCCATGGAAAGGCAGATTTGGAAACTCGGACGTCTGCGCCCGCAAAATTTCCCCCAGGTAAGAATCTCACAACTCGCAGCGCTCTATTCCGCCGAACGCATCAATTTTTCCGACATCCGCTCCATGAAGCAGATTTCCGACATCCGCAAGGCCCTGACGGTAAAGGCTCTCGGATACTGTACAAAACCATACGGTCTTTCCGAGAAAAGCATCGACCTGCTCGTCATCAACGCCATTTGCCCCACCCTGTTTGCCTACGGACGCTACTGCGGAAAGGATTTCCTCTGCGAAATGGCCATCGAACTGCTCGCGCAAATCCCGCCAGAGCAAAACCACGTCATCCGCTATTGGCAACGTGCAGGTGTCACGGCGGAACATGCGGCCGACAGCCAGGCCCTGCTACACCTGAAGGCAAAGTACTGCGATACGAAAGACTGCCTGCGATGTCGCTTCGGCCCCATCTACCTGCAAAAACGCCAAAGGCAGGCCAACACAGACCACGTTTTTACCATTTCCTGAACTCCATATCAACTGGGAGGAGAGAAAGCCTGACGCTCTCCTCATTTTCGAAACCTGACATATGACCACATTCAATTATGACGTCGTGGTAATCGGTGCCGGACATGCCGGATGCGAAGCCGCCACAGCAGCAGCACGCATGGGAGCACGCACCGTCATCATCACGATGGACATGAACAAGATTGCACAAATGTCGTGCAATCCGGCTGTCGGGGGCATTGCCAAAGGACAGATAGTCCGTGAAATCGATGCTCTGGGCGGCCATATGGGGCGCGTCACCGACGCAGCTACCATACAGTTCCGCATGCTGAACCGCTCAAAGGGACCTGCCATGTGGAGTCCGCGCGCACAGTGCGACCGCATGAGATTCATCAACGAATGGCGGAAAACGCTTGAAAACACCGAGAACCTGGACATCTGGCAGGACGAGGCTACAGAAATCCTGACAGACGCACAGGGGAAGGTCTGCGGCGTAACGACAATATGGGGAGCCACATTCAAATGCCGCTGCGCCATCGTTACCGCAGGAACCTTCCTTAACGGTCTGATGCACATTGGAAGGAAAATGGTGCCAGGCGGACGTTGCTCGGAACCTGCCGCCACCCTTCTCTCCTCCTCAATTGCGGGAAAAGGCATCACCGTACAAAGGATGAAGACCGGAACACCAGTCCGCATCGATGCTCGCACCGTACACTTCGAAGACATGGAGGACCAGCCGGGTGACGATGCACTTGGGAATGCACTCCACTACCGGTTCTCCTTCATCTCCCCCCTACGCCAACTTCCGCAACTCCCCTGCTGGACGTGCAACACAAACGCCGAAGTCCACAGAATTCTCCGCAGCGGACTGAAAGACTCTCCACTCTACAACGGACAAATACAAAGCATCGGCCCTCGCTACTGTCCATCCATTGAGACCAAACTGGTTACGTTTGCCGAACGCGACAGCCATCCGCTCTTCCTTGAACCCGAAGGACTCGACACAAACGAGCTTTATCTCAACGGCTTTTCGTCCTCCCTGCCGATGGACATCCAGATTGCAGCACTGAAAGCTATGCCCTGTTTCCGCGATGTAAAGGTGTTCCGTCCCGGTTACGCCATCGAATACGATTTCTTCGACCCCACAGAACTCCATCACACCCTCGAAAGCAAGAAAGCAGACGGACTGTTCCTTGCCGGACAGGTGAACGGAACCACCGGCTACGAGGAAGCGGCAGGACAAGGAATCATCGCAGGAATCAATGCTGCCTTGAAATGCAGCAGCGCAGGAAGCGGGTTACAAGCTTCCACATTCACCCTCGGACGCGACGAAGCCTACATAGGCGTTTTAATCGACGATTTGGTAATCAAGGGGGTTGACGAACCATACAGAATGTTCACCTCGCGTGCCGAATACCGGATTCTGCTGCGCCAAGATAATGCGGACGCCCGCCTGACACCTCATGCCATACGCCTCGGACTCGCAGACCACGAGCGCGAGGAACGCTTCCATCGCAAAAACGAGACCAAGGAGGCGCTGATTGAGACCGCACGGAAGCACAATGTATCTCCACGCGAGATAAACGATCTGCTCGAACGGAACGGAAGCCCTATGCTGAACCGCGGCTGTAAACTTTCGGAGATTATCGCTCGTCCCGGAATCCGTCTCGATGAAATCATCAGAGAAGTTCCAGAAATGCAGGCTGTCATCGACGCCCACTTCCCCACCCGGTTCTCCGAGGGAACCAATGCTACGCCAGAAGAAGGAAACACCGATTTGGCCGAAACCATCGAGGCCACCGAGATACTGCTCAAATACGACGGTTACATCGCACGTGAGCGGGCGGCTGCCGACAAGATGCAACGTTTGGAAAACATCCGCATCCGCGGTCATTTTGATTATGCATCCCTGAATTCCCTTTCCACCGAAGCCCGTCAAAAGCTTTCGAAAATCAATCCCGAAACCTTGGCACAGGCCTCACGCATCCCCGGTGTCAGCCCCTCCGACATCAGTGTGCTACTTATACTTTTGGGCAGATGACTTGAAGCTTTTCTTTAAGTCCAAACGCAGCAAAACGTAAAATAGCACGGAATAATCGCACAAAACACCTGCGTTTCACGTGAAACAAAAATCATCTAAACACAATATTTTCAGCAACTTATGGATAAAGAATTGCTACTCCGCCATTTGAGAAACGTTCCGGACTTTCCCATCCCTGGCATACAATTCAAAGATGTCAGCACATTATTCAAAGAACCGGCGTGCCTGCACGAGATGTCGGACGAAATAACACGGATATACCGCGATAAATGCATCACGAAAGTGGTGGGAATTGAAAGCCGAGGCTTTGTAATGGGCGCCATCGTCGCCGAGCGTTTGGGCGCTGGATTCGTGATGTGCAGGAAACCTGGCAAGCTGCCCGCCGACACACGGCGACAGGAATACGGCAAGGAATATGAGAAGGATGCCATAGAAATCCATACGGACGCGCTGAGCACGGACGATGTTGTCCTCATTCAGGACGACTTGCTCGCCACTGGCGGCTCGGCCAAGGCGGCCATCGAGATGCTGCAGCAGACCTTTCTGCTGCCCACCTGCGCCCGGGTCTTTCCGCGGGATATCGGCAAAGACCGCCCCTGCCTGCGCTACCAGATGAAGAAATGCTGCGGCGTCTGCACGGGCAAGGTATCGCCCGAGGAATACGGCGCGCTGATCGACCAGTGCCGCAGCCTGCTCAAGGGCAATGATAAAGACCTGGAAAAGCAGCTGACAGCCGATATGGAGCGCTATGCCGAGGCCCTGGAATTTGAAAAGGCCGCCGCCTGCCGCGACCGCATCCGCAACCTGCAGAAGATGGGCCCTCCTTCGTGCAGGGCAATCTGATCGATAAGAAAGTCACGTTCTTCGACGGCCTGGAAGAAAACGATATGCCGGACGCCGTCGAGAGCTATATCAAGCAGTATTACGGCATTTTTCAAAGCGCGCCGAGGGAGGTCTGCCTGGCGGCGCCGCTGGAAGACACGGCGCCGCTGGAGGAATATCTTTCCGGTCTGCGGGGCAGCCGGGTGGAGATCACCTGCCCCCAGCGCGGCGAGCGCCTGCGGCAGGTGCGGCTGGCCGAAAGCAATGCCCGGCTGGAGCTGGAAACGCTGGAGAAGCGGGAGCAGAAGTCGAAAAAGCTGCTGGAGCTGCTGCGGGACGCCCTTTCCATGGACCGCCTGCCGGAGCGCATCGAGGCCTTTGATATCTCCAACACGGCCGGCGACCTGCCGGTGGCCTCCATGACCGTCTTTGTCGGCGGCAAGGCCAGCAAAAAAGATTATAAAAAATACAAGATCAAAACGGCGGCCGGCGGCGACGACTACGGCGCCATGGCCGAGGTGCTGGGCCGGCGGCTCGACCGGGCACTGGCCGGCGACGCCGGATTTCTGCCGCTGCCCGACCTCTTTCTGATCGACGGCGGACAGGGCCAGACCCAGATGGCCGCCGGGCAGCTGCAGGCGCGGGGCCTGGATATTCCCGTCTGCGGCATGGTCAAGGACGACCATCACCGCACGCGGGCGCTGGTGGGGGCCGACGGCCATGAGATCGGCCTGCGGGCCACGCCGCCGCTGTTTGCCTTGATCGGCCGTATCCAGGAGGAGACCCACCGCTTCGCCATCGAGTATCACCGGGAGCAGCGGAGCAAGGAGATGCGCCGCAGCCAATTGGACGGCATCGCTGGCCTGGGTCCCCAGCGGCGTAAAAAGCTGCTGGAGCGCTTCGGCACCATCCGGGCCATCCGGGCCGCCGATATGGAAGAACTGGCTGCCGTCGTGCCGCGCGGCGTGGCGGAGAATATCAAAAGAAAGTTTGGTGAAGAAGATGCGGATCATCAGCGGACGCCTGCGGGGCAAGCGGCTGACGCCGCCCCGGGGTATGACGACCCGGCCGACCACCGATAAAGTCAAAGAATCGGTTTTTAATATCCTGCAGTTCGATCTGGCCGGCGCGCGGGTGCTCGACCTGTTTGCCGGCTCCGGCCAGCTGGGACTGGAAGCCCTTTCGCGGGGCGCTGCGGTCTGCGATTTCGTTGAACAGGACCGGGCGGCCGCCCAGGCCGTGGAGAGCAATATCCGGGCCTGCGGACTGACCGGTTCGGAGGCCCGCCTGCATCGGGGCGACGCCTTTGCCTTTGCAGCCGCCCAGCCCCGGGGGCGCTACGACATCATCCTGCTCGATCCGCCCTACGGCGGCGCGCTGCTGCGCCATGCGCTGGAGACCATCGCGCAGTTTGACATCCTGACGGAGGATGGTATAATACTTTGTGAAAAAGCGCACGAAGACGAGATCGCGCCGCTGCCGGCGGGATATATCTGCCAGCGGGAGTATAAATACGGGCAGATCATGCTGTGCAAGATTGTCCGGGAGGGGGAAGAAGCATGAAGATCGCCGTTGTGCCCGGCAGCTTTGACCCGCTGACCTGCGGCCATATCGACCTGGTGCGCCGGGCAGCGCTTCTGTTCGACCATGTCTATGTGGTGGCCATGATCAACGACCAGAAGACCTATACCTTCACTGCCGGCGAACGACTGGATATCCTGCGCTGCGATCTGGCCGGCATGGAGAACGTCAGCGTTGAATTTTACGGCGGCATGCTGTATGATTATCTGGCGGAAAAGGGGGCCTGCGCTGTCGTCAAGGGCATCCGCAGCCCCGAAGATACCGAATACGAGATCCTGATGGCTGATTACAACCGGGAGCATTGTCCGGCGGCCGATACCATTCTGCTGCCGCCCCGGCACGGATTTGAGAAGATCAGCTCATCTTACGTCAAAGAACGCTGCCGCCGCCGGCTGCCGCTGGAAGGCTTTGTGTCGCCGCGCACGGCGCAGCTGCTGGAGAAAAAAATGGAGGATGAAAAATGGCTGGAAACGTAATAGACGAACTGGTAAACACCCTGTATGAAACCATCGACGACGCCCCGGCGGTGCCGCTGAGCAGCAAATGCATCATTGAACGGGAAAAGGCACTGGATATCCTGGAAGAGATACGGGCCAATCTGCCCAACGAAC
>SFJN01000125.1 GCA_004555055.1 Bacteroidales bacterium
TATAGAAGATGTAAATGTGTTGAAGACAGGTCTCCGGTGTCATTCGGCTTAGACATCGGGATGTTCCATACTTGGACGTTGGTTTTGGGAGTCTGAAATCCAGAAATTGGATAAGAAAACAGGAGACAGACATCTGCAATGCATGATGTCTGTCTCCTGTCCGTATTTGACGTTTTCAGACTTTCTGAGCGCCTGAGTTGCCATGGGGGGATCTTCTATCGTGTAAGGATAGTTCGTCGCTTAGAGGAACTCCGAGAAGTCCGTGAGACGCATGTCGCCCTTGCGGAGGAATGTGTCGTGGAATGCCAAAGCTGCACGCATGTGCTGCGGCTCGTGGCCCATAGGAGCGAGCTTGAGGTATTCGCGCAGCAGGGGACGGTAGTCGGGGTGTGCACAGTTGTTGATAATCTCTTCTGCACGGCGGAGTGGACCCTTTCCACGGAGATCGGCGAAGCCCTGTTCCGTCACGATGAAGTCTACATCGTGTTCCGTGGAGTCGATATGGGAGCACATCGGTACTATGGCACTGATCTTTCCTCCCTTTGCAGTTGAAGGTGTGGTAAAGATGGAGATGTATCCGTTGCGGATATAGTCGCACGAGCCACCGATGCCGTTCATCAGTGCGCTTCCGCAGATGTGGCTTGAGTTCTCGTTGCCGTAAAGGTCGCATTCCAGTGCCGTGTTCATGGCGATGACACCCAAGCGACGGATTACTTCCGGGCTGTTGGCCACTTCGCTCTGACGGAGTGTGAGGTGCTTCGAGAAGTAGTCCATGTTGTCGTACACCTTGCGCAAGGCTTCGTTGGTGACGGTCATGGCTGCGCAAGATGCATCGAGCACTTTGCCTTCAAGCATATAGTCCACAACAGCATCCTGGATGACCTCACTGTAGACATTGAACTGCGGGATGAGAGGACTGGTTCCGAGTGCCTTGAGCACGGCATTACCGGTAGAACCCACACCGCTCTGGATGGGCAGGAAGCACTTGGGGATGCGACCGGCCTGGATGTCGCGCGAGAGGAGTTCTGCTACGTTCAGACCAATCTGCAGTGTTTCGGCATTCACATCGGGGAAGGAGCGTGCCTCTTCGGGGATGTTGCTCTCAATGACTCCCACAATCTTCTCGGCGGGAATGCTGACATAGTTCTCTCCAAGCCGGTCATAAGGTTTGAGCACCATGATGGGACCGCGGTTCTGCCAGCAGTCGGCAGGCTCGTAGGTATCGTGCAAATACTTGGAGTTGGGGTTGTGGAACTGGTTGTGTTCAAGGATGACGTGTTTTGCCAAGCGTGCAATGGTGGTGACGATACCTCCTGCCGACGTCAGGTATGCGCGGCATTCCTTGTCGCCTTCCACCATATCGCTGACTTCGATGATGGCCCAGTCGACCTCTCCATAGAACCCGTGGCGGAGTCGCTCTGCCATGTGTCCGAGGTGCATGTCCTCGTAGTCCACCTCTCCCAGGTTGGTGTGAGTGCGGAAATCCTTGTTCGTGGAGAAGGGTGCGCGGAATTTGATGGCTTTAGCTACGGCCATATCTCCTTCTACGCTTTGGCAGGAGGAAGCTCCGGTAAGGATTCCTACCTGGAATTCCTCGCCCTTTTCGTGCAGTCGGATGGCACGCTTCGAGAGTTCACGGAAGATGGCCTTGGGGTTGGCGTTCGGTGTAAAGCCCGAGAGTGCCATAGTATCACCGTGGTGTATCAGTTCTGCAGCTTCTGCCGCTGAGAGTCTTCGGTACATAGTGGTGGTAAGTTATGATGTATAGTATAGAGGATGTATGATGCAGTATTCTCCGTTTACTGTTTTGTTTTATCGGGGAATTGGCAGTGTTATTTTACCTCCCAGATATCGTTTGTCTCAAGGAGTTGTGCAAAGTTGTGGTAAGGTTTCTTCGCATTCACTTCGTCAATCTGGTGGTGTACGGCCTGGTCGTAAGTCGGAGCTTCCACGTCGCGTATGATTCCAAGTGCCACGGGGAAACCGTCGTTGTTGTTGCCCATCAGTGCCAGTTTGAGTTGCAGGGTATCGTCCTCGCAGTGTGCATCGTGTACGAGCACATCGTCAAGGGTCGTGCCGTCCACTCCGGGCTGTATGATTTTCAGTCCGAAGCCTTCCTGTGCAAGACCATACTCCATGTTTTCTCCGAAGAGGAGTTTTTCGCCGTGTCTGACGTAGATGGCGTTCTTGGCACGTCCGGCCTTGTCATATACCTGGCTGTGTGTGCCGTCGTTGAAGATGACGCAGTTCTGCAGCACCTCCACGACGCTGGCTCCCTGATGTGCGTGTGCCGCCTTCAGCACCTCGACGGTATGGGGCGAATCGGTTGCCACAGTGCGTGCAAAGAACTTTCCGCGTGCACCGAAGCAGAGCTCTGCCGGGCGGAAGGGATCCTCGACGGTACCATACGGACTCGACTTGCTGACGAATCCTCTCGGTGAGGTCGGGCTGTACTGTCCTTTGGTGAGGCCGTAGATACGGTTGTTGAGCAGAATCATGTTGAGGTTGATGTTGCGACGGTTGGCATGGATGAAGTGGTTACCTCCGATAGCGAGTCCGTCGCCGTCGCCGCTGACCTGCCAGACGCTGAGTTCGGGGTTGGCCAGTTTGACGCCGGTGGCAATGGCCGCAGCACGTCCGTGAATGGTGTTCATGCCATAAGTGGCCATATAGTGGGGCAGACGGCTTGAGCATCCGATACCGGAAATGACGCAGGTCTGCCAAGGTGCCACGCCGATTTCGGCCATGGCTTTGTGCAGGGAGGCAAGGAAAAAGTGGTCGCCGCATCCGGGGCACCATCTGGGTTGCCCTTTCTTGAAATCCTGGGCTGTATATTGTGACATTTGATTTTACGAAAACTAATGTTGGGTGCTATAGGTTCAGACCCGGTGAATTAATGGGAAAATATGCTTCCTGTCTTCCGGTCTTTTTGGGGAGCAGAGGGCATTTTCTTGCAGGTAACTGCCGCATGTGGTTGTGTGTTGAACCGTCCGTCTGCTGCATAAAAGACCATGTTGTAGTGTGGAAATCCTCAAGAATTTGAGGTCGTTTTAAAAGAAGCGTCGTGTGAAATCCTCCACGAGGTTTGCCACCTTGAAGGGCTGGCCTTTGACCTCGTTGTACTGTTCGGGGCTGAATCCGTCGACATTCATCCTCAGCCATGCCGCCAGCTGTCCGCAGTTCTGCTCGGCCACCACCACGTGGGGATACTTTCGCAGTACCTCAGCCGTGTTGGCGGGAAGCGGGTTGATGTGGCGGAAGTGTGCCATAGCCACCTTATGACCCTCTGCGCGCATGGTGTCCATGGCTGCATGGAGGTGTCCGTAAGTTCCGCCGAACCCGACGATGAGGAGTTCTGCATCGTCCGCATCGCCCATCACCTGCAGGTCGGGTACGGGTATGCGTTCCACCTTCTGCCGACGCAGGTCGGTCATGAGCTGGTGGTTTTCGGGATCGGTAGAGATGACGCCGGTCTGGGCGTCCTTTTCAATACCAGCAATGATGTGTTCAAAGCCTTCACGTCCGGGTACGGCCCAATAGCGTGCACCGTTTTCGCTGCGCATATAGGGCGTCCATTTTCCTTTGAGTTCCTCGGGCACGTAGGGCGGACAGATGTCAGGCATGGCATTCAGGTCGGGGAGTTTGAATGCTCCCGAACCGTTTGCCACGTAGGCATCGGTGAGGAGTACCACCGGAGTGGTGTGTTCCAGTGCCATGCGTGCAGCTTCGTAGGCCGCATAGAAGCAGTCGGTGGGGCTGCATGCTGCGATGACGGGCATGGGGCTTTCGCCGTTACGTCCGAAGAGGGCCTGCAGGAGGTCGGTCTGTTCGCTCTTGGTGGGGAGTCCGGTTGCAGGACCACCGCGCTGTACATCAAGCACCACAAGGGGAAGTTCAAGGATGACCGCCAGGTTCATGGCCTCGCTCTTCAGACAGAGTCCCGGACCAGAGGTGCTGGTGACGCCCAACGCTCCGGCAAACGATGCGCCGATGGCGGAGCAACATCCGGCGATTTCATCCTCACACTGTACGGTGGTGACGCCCAAGGATTTGTGTTTCGAAAGTTCGTGGAGGACATCCGTAGCGGGTGTGATGGGGTAGGAACCCAGATAAAGCTTCAGTCCGGCCTTTTCGGCGGCGGCGATGAATCCGTATGCCGTGGCCTTGTTTCCGGTGATGTCCATATATCTTCCCGGCTGCTTGTGCTTGGTCTCGATGCGGTAGACGTTGGCAGCCGAGGAGTGGGTGTTGTGTCCGTAGTCGTATCCGGCCTGAATGACGCGCTCGTTGGCGTCGGCAATGGCCGGTTTGCGGGCGAATTTTTCGTGCAGGAAGGCAAATGCCACGGAGATGTCGCGGTCGTAGAGCCAGCAGACGAGTCCGAGTGCAAACATGTTGCGGCATTTGAGAATCGACTTGTTGTCCATGCCGCTGTCGGTGAGACAGTCTTTCACCATGGTGGTCATGGGGCATGCAATGACGCGGTCGGGGTCGATACCCATTTCGCCCAGGTAGTCGGCAGTCTTGAACTCGGCCTTTGCCAGGTCCTTTTCGCCGAAAGCATCGGTGTCGATGATGATGGTGGCTCCGGGTTTGGCAAATCTGTACTGCGTCTTCAGTGCGGCGGCGTTCATGGCAACAAGGACGTCGCAGAGGTCGCCGGGTGTAAAAATCTGTTCGGCACCGATGTGCACCTGGAATCCGCTCACGCCGGTCAGTGAGCCTTGCGGGGCGCGGATGTCAGCGGGGTAGTCGGGGAAGGTGCTGATGCTGTTGCCGACGGTAGCAGAGACCGTAGAGAAAATGTTTCCGGCCAGCTGCATTCCGTCGCCGGAATCACCGGAAAATCGGATAACGACTTGGTCGAGATCCTTGATTGTCACTTTTTCTGACATGGTATTGATTTGGTGATATTGATTGGTAGTGGGTTCGTGTTGAGAACAGGAATCTTTTTCAGTGCTTTTCTGTAGTTGTATTCGAGAGGGCAATGGGTATGGTTGACTGTCTTCCGCAAGCGTCCTCTTATGGGCATGGGTCCGGCAGTGTAGTATATTTTGTAGCCGTCGGCCGCGTCAGCTCCTGCTCACCTGCAGTCCCTTTCTCGAGAGTTTCATCTCGACGAATCGTGCCGATGCGGTCAGGGGTTCGGCAGTGAGGATGTGCTTGATGCGTGCTGCGGCTTCCGGGTCCTTTGCCACCATGTAGAGGTATCCTCCGCCTCCGGCGCCCGGAAGTTTGTATCCGGCGCATAGGTCGTCGATACGCTGGCAGAGTTGGGCCACCAGTGGCGGTTCCGTTCCGCTGTCGAGTGCCTTGTTCTGGCTCCATGTCCGTCGTACGAGTCTTCCGTATTCCACCATGTTTCCGCGTTGTATGGCCTCGAACATCTGCAGGGCATGTTCCTTCATGCCGTTGAGGATGTCAAGGTGGGTTGCAGAGTTGAGGAACATTCCGCGGACGATTTCGGCAAGAATCTGCTTAGCCGTACGTGTGATGCCGGTGTAGTAGAGCAGGTGACAGGCACGGTTCTCCGGGTCGGTCCAGAGGGTGTCGGGCAACCAGCGTGTGGTGGGTGTCTGAACGAATCCGCGTCCCGACTGCAGGAGTTTCACTCCGTGCAGCACTCCGCCGTACTGGTCCTGCCATCCGCCTCCGGTGGTGAGCAGCTGTTCGAGCAGCAGGGTACGGTCGCAGATGGTCATCTTGTCCCATCCCAGTCCGCAGAAGTCGCTGAGGGCTCCGAGCACCGTGGCAGCGAGGATGCTGCTTGTGCCCAGTCCGCTGCCGGCGGGGATGGCCGAGAGCAACGTGATTTCGATGCCGCATCCGAACTCTTCGAGCTGTTCGCGGAGTGTGGGTGAAGGGTGTTGCGCAAACTGTGGGAGGAAACCGCAGAGTGCCAGGGCGGCTTTGGGTATGGAGAAGGGGCTTCCCACCTTATTGAAGAGAGCAAGCTCTTCGTAGGTGTCGATGGTCTCCTGTGCGCTGAGATCGATGCTTTTGCAGACGATGTGCGGCTCTTTGCAGGGCTTCACATATACCTGCAGGGGCTGCTGTCCGTTGAGCTCAATGGCCAGGTTCACCACATTGCCTCCTGTGTTGACGCAGAAGGGTGGGGTGTCGGTCCACCCTCCGGCAATGTCGATGCGAACGGCCGAGCGTCCCCATACAATCTGGTCGGGATAGACAGCGAGGTGAGGCTGTTGTAGGTCGTTGTATGCCGCTTCCACCAGTCCTTCGCAGAGTAGCGAGAAAGCCTTTTGCTCCTCGTGGCTTCCGTCCTGTCCCGATGCCCTCAGCAGTTGTGCCCGGAACATGGCGTCGCGTATGCGTGTGGTCTGCGAGGCATCTTCGGCAATCGCTTTCGGCATCTCCAACCCCAGACTATGGTATTTCTGCACCATGTCGTGCAGGTCGAGCTGGTAGAATATGCTTTTCGTGTAGTTTCCGGAGATTTTCTGCAGGCATGCTTTCATGAATTTCAGCCGCTGTTCCGTCAGTCTTTCGGTGTTGACCTCCAGTTTGCAGCCTTCGATGGTCTGAGCCTCCGTCGGACATCCTGCAATGAGGGCTTTCAGCACCTTGCCCAGCTGTGTGGCATCCGGACAGAGATGGTATGCAGGCAGGTCGGTAGCGGTATAAGGTGTGGCAAAGTCGTAAAGACATACCGCATATCCTTCGGCTCCGACGGGGAGTACGCTGATGCACTGTCCGGCCTTGAAGGTGATGCCCCAGTCATTTTCCGGGACTCCGGTGATGACATTGTCGTGTGAGAGCGACCAATTGCGTGCGATGTGTGCGTTTTCTATCCAGATGTTTCCATTCTCGGCCGTCAGTGGGCGGTCGATGATGGCATTCTGGGTGAAGAGCGAAGGGTGTTTCGGCAGGTTCGACTGCAGGATGAGCCGCTGGTCCTGTACGATGTTCTGCAGGTTCATGGTGCTCCGGACCATCTCCTCTGTGGTGGCGAAGGAGTAGTATGTAGCCTTCGTAAGTGGCACTACCGCCACCTTGAAGCGTTGTTTCAGCGTGTCGATGCTGCAGTGGGCCATGGCCTTATGTGCTTCTTCGGTAAAGAGATGCAGGCCGGTGTCCATCAGGGGGATGTGTGTGGAGACGTATTGCCTCAGTGTTTCTGCGTCGGCATGTTCGATGGCAAAGTCGAGGTGTGCGGGATTCCGGCGGTCCATCATGAAGACGCGGTGTCCGGCAGCGGCAAACGGGTCGGTCCATACGCCGTAGCAGATGATGTCGGCATCGGATGGCGTTTCCGGCAGTTGGTATGCCGTGGTATGTATGTATGCCGTGCTTTCGGCTTCGAGTACGGTGAAGCGCTCCGGTGTCTGGTTCATGATTCTTTCCAGCAGCGGATATTGCAGGTCGGAAAGAGCCTGGTCGATGTGCTGTCCCAGCTGCCAGCGGAATACGGGAACCGGTGTATGGCATGCGCCTTCGTGGGCATAGGCCGGCGGTACGTGCCCGTGGGGAGCCGGGGTATATATTACGCGGCGTTTGGCATCAGCTGCCAGCAGAGGACGTTCAGGTTTTCTCATGGCTTTCATCATATTTTCTGAGGGAAGTTTGCGGTTCCGGAATTGGTTCTTGAGGTTTTCCGCAAATCTGTACGATGGCACTTCAAAGGCCATCCTCGTGCTTTTCTGATATTTGGAGGGTTGTTCTATAAATTAGTTTATTATTCAATTAGGAAGTGTTCTTATGCTTGGCCAGTTTTTAGGCTCTCACTTGTATCTTTCTCTCCTTTAAACACTTACATAGCCCGCTATGCGCGTGTTCGCAGGACAGAAATCTACTGCGCGATAGCTCAAA
>SFJN01000126.1 GCA_004555055.1 Bacteroidales bacterium
GCACAATCATTGTATCTTTCTGTTCGGCAAATACTTACATAGCCCGCTATGCGCGTATTTGCAGAACAGAAATCTACTGCGCAATAGTCATAAACTCGCCTCAAGCTAATTTATAGAACATCCCTTAATTGTACTTGGCAACGGATTCGATTTGGATTTAGGTTTGAATACGTCTTTCAAATCATTTTGCGAATCTACTTATTTCCGTTGTTTGCCCAATATCTCATTCAGTAACTCTGAGGCAAATGCTCGCCAATCAATAGAGGAATCCGAAGTGCCAAAGCGGAATGGTATGCCGGAAGGCATATTCGATGTCATCCTTCACCACATAGCCCTCAGCGGCATCTTGCAGTTGTTGCCGACCCTTGTTCTTGCCTCCAATCTCAAAGGTGCGACCTTCGACCTCGAAATCAGAGATTGGAGAAGACGTGACGGGGAGAAACGGCTTCAGCCACGCCAAAAAGAGGGTTTCACGCACACTGCCCACGTCGGGAGGCGTCGCACCGAGCGCATAGGCAAGATTGGGATTTTGCAGATAGAGTTTTTCCACCTTCTCCAGCAACTTCATGCCTGTCGCTTTATTACGAAGGGACTGTACGAGACCTGCCTTTTCGAGAAATTCGATAAAATCGGGGAGAGCATTGCGACTGATGCCAAGGTCTGCCTCCAATTTGGAATAGTTAGGCTTAAACGGCACAGACTGTGCCAGGACGTAGAGCAATTTCCGCAGTTTGGCCCTCGAAGGAAAAGTCATCTCGGCGAAAGTGGGAATGTCGTCGTCAACGATTTGTTTGAGTATGCCCTGCAAACGTTGGTGATAGTCGCCCTCCAAGAAAAAGGGGTAGTAGCCTTCACTCACATATTGCCGAAACAATTTCAAAGGCTTTTCCAATGTCGAAGGGTAATTCACCTTACCCTGTAGGATTTCTTCGAAACTATAAGCGGGAAGGTTGCATCCCTGTGAAAGATTGATATACTCCCGGAAGGAAAGCCCTGGTAAGTGGTACTCCAATTTTCGGCGACTCAAGTCGGAACCGCCTTTTTCCAAATCAAGGATAGACGAGCCGGAATAGACGACGCGAAGGTCGGGGAGCTTGTCGTAGATGTTTTTAATCTCCACGCTCCAACCTCTATACTTGTGTATTTCATCGATGAAGAGCGCCTTGCCGCCATGCTGATAGAATTCCAAGGCGAGATCGTAGAGTCGATGGGTGGTGAAATAGAAATCGTCGGCGAGGACATAGAGCGTCTCGTCTATGCGCTCCTCCAGCTTGATGTGCTGAAGTATCAGTGTGCTCTTCCCCACGCCACGCGACCCTAAGATGGCCACTAAACGACTCTTCCAGTTGATACGGTCATGGAGGAACCGCTGGAAATCCAATGGGGTTCGGTCAAGCAATAATCGGTAGGTAGTATACAGTTCTTCCATATTTCTTCAGGTGTTGTTTGGGTGCAAATTTACAAAATTGCACGATGCAGCGTGCAATATTTTACAAAAACTGCACGATGGGGAGTGCAAATTTTCTAAAAATCTGCATGATGGGGCGTGCAAATTTTGATTTCCTGGAAGAAAGGATGCTGAAAATGGGAGGAGGCTATAGCTGTTTACGCACGAAATACAATTCTAAAATGACCCTTAGAGATATTGCACACTCCATCTTTTTATAGCGAAAATTCAGGGAGAATAAATGCAAATAAATGTTAATCATCTACAATTATTTTGACAAAATACGCTTGCCGTTTGAGAACGTGTGCGGCAGTTTGGACGGACTTTTCGGGGACTCTGACCATCGTTTTTCCGGTCTTTCGGTGCCCGGCTCCGCAAAATGGGGTGGAAAAGACGGGAAATTAGCCGGAAATCGCCGCAAAAACATAATTTTTTCCGCAGAAAAGGCTGAAAAACATCGGACTTCTTTGAGGCAAACATCCGTACTTTTATGGCAAAACATCGGAACTTTCTGTCGGAGAAGTCCGATGTTTTGCTTTTTCCGGTGGAAAACCTGCCGAAAACCTCCGTTCCTGGTGTGCGATATTTCCGACCTGTCTGCCACCTGTTGCCTTCCGAAGCCCTTCCCGGAGCCTTTCAGAACGGTTCGCAACAGTTAACGAATGTTAATTTCGAGGCCTTAAAAATATTGCACACTCATTGTGCTTGGCTGATTCCAAAGCCGCAAAGTGTAGGGGACCACAGGCATTTGGACACAAAAAACTCCCCATCCTGTCAGAACCAGGATGGGGAGCGGAAGGGGGAGGGGAGCCTATCATTTCAGACGGACGATGCGCTGTGCGCTGTTCAGCGTCCACGTGCCTACGGTGGCCCACGAGGGCATCTTCTTTACCCTGCGGCGCACGCCGGGACGGTCCCAAAGGAGGAAGAGTGCGATGAAGGCCAGGCAGCCGTAGATGACCCATCCGTACAGAATCTTTACGGTCTGTGCCAGCAGGCCCTCAACCATGCCTTCCATATACTGTGCGAGGTCGAAGGGCGAGGCACTGAATGACACCAGATTGATGTAGCCGTTGTAGCGTGCAAAGCCGTCGCCCATGTAGTGTCCGATGCCGCGTGCCAGCAGTGCGGCACCGATGTTTCCGCCACCGAACATGTGGAAGAAGTTGAAGATGCAGAGGGCCTGGAAGAAGTGCTCGAACGACATCACCTCGTGCAGCGCCCACATGAACGTGATGCAGAGGACGGCGTAGCCGAAGCCGCGGAAGATGAGGGGCGGCACAAGCTGATAGTAGCCGATGTTGGGGTTGACAAGGAAATAGAAGCTGATGCAGTAGATGCAGAGCGATGACATGCCGATGACGATGAGGCGGTAGTGGCTCCATGTCATCACCTTCAGCCATCCCAGCGAGAAGAGGCATCCGGCCCATGCTCCAATCAGTGACCACTGGTTGAGGGTTTCGTAGGTGAGGTCGGAATAGTGCATCACCTCTTCGTAGTAGATGGTCTCCAGCACATGCTCCACGGACATGATGATCTCGAAGAGGATGACAAAGAAGATGATGGGGCGGAAATAGCGGTAGCGCACGATTTTCCATTCGAGGAAGGCGTGCGGGTTGCGCTTCGTGCGGATCATCAGTGCGGCAAGTGTGAAGCATGCCGCTGCCACCAGCAGGCGCACGGTGCCGGAATGCCACCACTGGAGCCAGTCGCCGTAGTTGAGGATATAGGCACAGATGAGGAAGAAGAGTGTCCATCCGGCAGCCGAGAGCCAGTCGATGCCCTGCAGCGGTACACGACGTTCGGGAGGCATGGGGCAGAACGGCCGCGTCAGCAGGACCTGCGTGATGATGACGGCCAGCATGAGGCCGATGACGAACCAATGCATCATGGTCCAATGGAGGTGGAAGGCAAACCAGGCCGCAAGCCATCCTGCACCCTCAATGGCGGTGAGGAGGATGATGTGGAGCAGGGGGAAGAACACCCCGAAGTCGCGGCGGGGAGTCATCCACAACTGGATGTTCGACATGCATTCGAAGGTGCCCTGTATCTTGGCACAGCCTGCTGCAATGCAGACCATCCACATGACGGGCAGCGGAAGGCGGTACATGGTGAGCAGGTTGGCAACGATGATGACGCAGGCCGATACGGTAAGCAGGAACTTGTTCGTGAAGTGGAACTTCATCCTGAAGAGTACGGGAAACCATATGGCCATGCCGGCAAGTGTGCAGTAGAGCAGGAAAGTCACATCCTCGCGCATCCACGAATGTTCGCCTATCATGTCGTTCATCGCGCCGAGATATATGCCGCTGCTGAACTGGAAACAGAATGCCTGCAGGACATAAATCCACGGACGGATGCCCTCGGGGACCCATTCGCGGAACATGGGCATGGAGAAGGGAGGAATCTTTTCAGCCATATAGGGTATCGATGGAAATGGGTTTTCTTGGTGTGGTTGACGCTTCGGCCTAATACCGAGTCTCGCATTCTACGTTCATGCCTGCGCGTAGACGCGGCGAAGCCTCGTTCGGGATGAGCCGTATGCGGACGGGAATGCGCTGTTCAATCTTCACGAAGTTGCCTGTGGCGTTGTCCTCGGGAATCATGGAATAGGCTGCACCCGTGGCATCGCTGATGCGCTCCACTTCGCCTTCGAAGGTGACGTCTGGGACGGCATCGACGGTCATCGTCACCTTCGAGCCCACGGCGATGTGTGGCATCTGCGTCTCGCGGTAGTTGGCCACCACCCACATCTCTGCATCGTCGACGATGGAGCACATGGTCTGGCCCGGACTTACAAGTTGGCCCACGTGGATGTCCTTGTGGCCCACGACACCGTCGGCGGTGGCGAGTATGACGGTATAGGAGAGGTTGAGCTCGGCCAGGTGTACCGCAGCCTTGGCAGCCTCGATGCCTGCCCGCGTCTGTGTGAAGCGGTGGTTCTGCTCGTTCCTGACGCTGGCGAGCGACTGTTTCTGGCGGCAAACGGCCTCGTAGCGGGCTTTCGCCGAGAGGTATGCTGTGTGTATGGCATCGTACTGCTGCTGCGTCACGGCGTCCTTCTGCAGCAGGGCGGCAAAGCGTTCCTCCTCGCGGAGGGCGTTATCAAGCTGCGCCCGGGCCTCCTCGATGCCGGCCCTGGTGACATCGATGTTCGAGGAGGTGGTGGAAATGCCGGCATCGGCGGCCGAACTTCCGGCTTCCGCCTCGGCAAGGGCTGCGCGGGCCTGGGCAAGGGCGAGGCGGAATTCGGCGTCTTCGATGATGACGAGCGTGTCGCCCTTCTTCACTTGCTGATATTCCTCGAAGCGGATTTCGCGGATGTAGCCCGAAACGCGGGTGTTGACGGGGGTGATGTGCTGCTCGATGCGGGCATTGTCGGTGAACTCTACATTGCCGAAGTGCACGAACTTGTTGATGACGATGATGACGCCCGTGACAATCAGTATGGCGATGATGATGTTGTAAGCGATTCTTACGGTCTTGTTGTTGTTCATTTCTTGTGGGGGATGTTTGGGAATGAGGGTGTGCAGAGGCTGGGAGAGCGGCGGAAGGGAGCCTGTGGCTAAAGGGTTCCGGCAATGTATTTGAGGCGGTAGTACGCAAAGGCGATGTTGACCCTTGCGTCCACCTCGCGCAGTTCAGCGGAGAGTTTCATGTTCGAGGCGTCGAGCATGTCGGTGATGAGCACCAGCTGGTTTTCGTAACGGTTGCGGATGACGGTGTAGTTCTGCGAAGCCAGTTCCACGCTTTTCCGTTGTGTTTCCAGTTCGGTGTAGCTCTGCAGGTACAGTGTGTAGGCTTCCTGCATGCGGTTGTCCAGCGTTTCGCCCGTCACGGCATGCGCCTCCTGCTTCTGTTGCAGGGTGGTTTTGGCCTGTCGTACCTTCTTGTTCGACTTCCAGAGGTTGCCGATGGAGTATTTCACCCCGAGCCCGATGTACCAGACGTTGAAGTTCTTGTTGATAGGTGGGATGTCGTATGAAAAAGGTCCGCTGAAGTTGTCGGCTGCCACCAGGGCAATCTTCGGCAGGAGTTCGCTTTTGGCCAGTCTGACCTGTTGTGCGGCCATCTGGGTGCTGACATCGGTGCGCGCCAGCACGGGCGATGACGCCGCGCCCAGTTCCTGCCAGTGGGCCTCGCCCTCGATGCCGTAGTGTGCGGAGGCGATGGTGGTGTCGGGGACAATCGTCTCGTCTGCCATACCCAGGGCATTGCATAGCTGGTGGTTCGCCACCTTGCGGGAATCCTCCACCTTCCGTTTACCGAGCAGCAGGTCCTGGAGCTGCAGTTCATAGCGTGTGATGTCGTTCTTCAGTGCCATGCCCTGTCCCTGTCTGGCCTTGATGTGGTCGATGAGGCGTTCGGTGAGGAGGATGTTTTCCTCGTATACCTGTATGGCATTGTCGAGTTTGATGAGTTCCAGGTACTGTGCCAGCGTGGTGAAGCGTACATCGTTGCGTGTGGCGTTGAGGTTATGCTCCTCCATCTGTTTGCCCAGTTCGGCCAGCCTGATGCCGGCATTGATGGCACCTCCGGCATAGACAACCTGCTGCGCCTCGACGACGAGGGAATTGCCCCAGTGTGGCTGCGAAAAACTCTGCGCGTTGCTGAAGTTGCGGTCCAGTTGCAGCACGTAGCCGTTATAGCTTGCAGAGAGCTGTGCATTCAGTTCCGGCAGACGTTGCGACCGGGCAACGGCAATGGCCTGCGAGGAGGCTTCGAGGCCTGCACGGCCGGCGCGCAGACTGCTGTTGTGGGCTTCGAGCATATTGAACATTTCGTCGATGTGGAGCTGTCGCTGTGCGTTGCACCATGGCGTGATGGCAAGGAACAGCCACATGAACACTGAGAGTCGTCTTGTCATTTTTTCTTCGTTTCTGCTGTGTGGGTTTTCGGTTAAAACAGCGCAAAATTACGACTTTCGTCCCGACAAACGATGTTGGAAAAAGCGTGCAAAATGTTGGATTTTTAAGTTTTTTTTCGTCATATTTTGCGTTTGTTCTCCAAGCGTATGACTTTTAAAACATGATTCTTCCGGAATTCAACATCCCTGAATCGAAATAAACATGTAACTTTGCCCCTATGTTACACACCATCACTTTTGAGGCATTCCATGGCCGTAGCCATACGGTATGCCTTTCCGACGACTTCGTGCTTGTGGAGCGCATCGATGACATGCCTTTTGCCGAGGGGGCGTTCAAGACGTCCCTGCTCCTCTTCTTCATTTGCCTGAGGGGCCACGTGCGCTTCACTCTCGACGAGGATGAACAGCCTTGCGAACTTGTCGCGGGCGAGGTCTTCATCTGTCAGCCCGGACGCCCCGTGATGAGCATCCTCCACAGCAGCGACTGCGAGACAGCGGTGCTCGGCTATGCACCACGGGTGGTGGACCGCCTGATGACCACCAAGCAGGACACCTGGGAGATGCTTTGCCATGCCTTTGCAAATCCCATTCTGCACTATGACATGGAATATGTGCGCGGACATTTCCCGTTTTTGCTCGAACTGATATGCCAGCGTACAGAAAAAAGACTTTACAGGTTTGCCGAACAGCAGGCGTTTCATCTCTTCGCCTTACTCCTCTTCGAGTTCATCAACCAGGCCATTCTGCAGACCGACCTGCCTATGGACGGCCAGACACCGAAGCCGCTCAGCCGAAGCGACAGCCTGTTTCATGCCTTCATCCACATGCTCACCGCCGACGAAGGCTGCCACCGCACCGTGACATACTATGCCGACAGGCTCTGCATTTCGCCCAAACACCTTTCGAACATCATCAGAAAAAAAACCGGACGGAGGGCCTTGGAACTCATCAATGACCATGCCATAGAGCAAATCAGACTCGACCTGAAACTCTCCGACACCGCCATCAACCAGTTGGCCAGCAAATACAAATTCAGCAATTTCTCCTTCTTCTGCCAGTTTGTAAAGACCCATCTTGGCATGACACCCCAGGAATACCGTGCAAGGTGACGTTCCCCCTTCCATATGGTTCAGCCCTGAAGAGGGAAATGACGCACTCCTTGTTTATGGCGACGGCAGATTCCCGGGGCTTCCGGCTATGTACAGTTTTTTGAAATCCCATGAGGTCAAGACTTTCTACAACGGCGTCAACAACGCGCACAGTTTTTACCTCCGCTACACTTCTCAGTTCCCGCTGAATTCAGACGCATGTCATCGAAGAAAATATAGATAGGAATTTATGGAACACCCCTCAAAATAGTTTTTCTGAAATTTCCTACATTTCCTACACCTATGGGCGATACCTATTGTGTTTACAAGGGATTTCGGGTGAAGGATAGGGTGTAGGATACGAGAGGGTGTGTCAAAATGCAAATTTTGACGCGCACT
>SFJN01000127.1 GCA_004555055.1 Bacteroidales bacterium
TAAAACATGAACACTGACTTCCCTTGAAAACTAATTTATAGAACCTACCATAACAGATAACATACAACAAACAATCACATTATGGAAACGAAAGACAAAGTGTTGGCCACCATGAAGGAGGCCGGAACTCCGCTGAATGCAGGAAAAATTGCAGAATTGAGCGGATTGGACCGTAAGGAAGTGGACAAAGCCATGAAGCAGCTGAAGGAAGAAGGTGCCATCGTGTCGCCCGTACGCTGCAAATGGGCTCCTGCCGATGCATAAAGCAGCGAGCGGAGAGGCTGAGTTTACTCAGACTATCCCGAGTCGTGACAGAGCAAGGCGAAGCCAAGATCTGGAACAGCGAGAGCAGAACACAAGTTTACTTGGATAATGCCGAGTCGCGACAGAGCTAGACGAAGTCAAGCATGAAAATTGCCGTAAGTGCCTGCCTGCTCGGAAGAGACTGCAAATACGACGGTGGCAACAACCGCTGCCAGAAAGTGCTGGACTTTGTGAAAGGCCATGACGTCGTGGCGGTCTGCCCTGAGCAGATGGGCGGCTTGTCGACCCCAAGAGTGCCGGCAGAAATCGTAAACGGTGTGGTGACGAATGCCCATGGCGATTCGGTGGATAATGCTTTTCGCCGAGGAGCACAACATGCCTTGGAAAGAGTATTGAACGAAGGCGCTACTCTTGCCGTACTTCAACCCCGAAGTCCCAGTTGCGGATGCAAACTCGTCTATGACGGTACCTTTAGCAAACATCTGGTTTCTGGAAAAGGTGTTTTTGCGCAACTACTTGAGGAAAATGACATCGTCACCTTAGAACCTGAGGATTTGCCGTAAAAAAATAGCGAGACACTCTGTGTAATCCCCCCTTTTCTGCATTCCATGGTGAAAGCAGGAGATTGGGGACTATACGGGGTGTCTCGCTTGTCTGGCGATGAAACAAATCCGGAATCCACTCAAAGAGAGGAGGAGGGGTGGGGGGGACTTACCAAGTGCATCCCCCACTAATGGGGAAGACTTCGAGCACCACAGGGCGTTCTGAAGGTTGTTCGAAGATTTGGGTGACAAGACGGTCGAAATCCTCGGCAAGGCATGTGGTGGTGGCTGTCATATAGGTACATCTGAAGGATGTGGCTATTCCAGAAACGGAGAAAGGATGGCCGGCAGATATGTAGTCGTGGAGGGCGGGAGAGCAGTCGATGCCTGGGAGACGATGGAAGATGCCTCCGCCGCCGTTGTTGACGACCATGATGCGCAGCCGATGGTCGAGACGTACATTGAAGAGGCTGTTTGCATCGTAGAAGAAACTGAGGTCGCCGGTAAGACAAAACACCTTGCCTTCGGCAGCGAGGCTGTATCCTGCGGCCACCGAAAGGGAACCTTCAATGCCGTTGGTGCCACGGTTGCAGAAGGTAAAAGGTGCAAGACTTTGGGGAGCGATGTGAGCCTCGCTCCATCTTACGGCCGTGCTATTGGCAAGGAACAGCGCTTCGAAAGGCTGTTTGTGAGGGTTGTTGTTGAGGCTATTGGACGGAAGATGAGTTGTCAAGGCATCGGAGTGTGCAGCCGTGACGCCCTCTTCGTTATCGAGCATTTGCACCAGCAGGGGGAGAACCTTCCGCGGAGATGCGCAGAGCTTATAGGTAAGATGGCAAAAGGTGTCGGGCAAGGTGTTGTCCGCGTCTATACGAAGTACTGGGGCTTGACATTGGCGAAGCCAGATTTTAAGCTGCTTTCCGACGAAAGCACCACCGAAATACAGGACAAGATCGGGGAAAGAGAACGCTTCCGGAGTTTCGCTACACGCTGCAACTGGTAGGTCGCGCTCGCGAAGATCAGCCCATTGTGAATGGTTGCTGATGTGCTCTGCCATCACCCGCCAACCTTTTTCCTGCAGTGTACGTACGGCGGGTATGGGTGCATCTTCATATTGTCCGATTACAATCCAAGGATTTCGGGCTCCGTGCACAGCTCTCATCACCTCCTGAGGAAGACGGCTACCTTCGTCAAGCGTCCACGAACGTATGATACGCTGGGAAGGGAGTTCTGGTGTGGTGAAGCTGAACAGCGGTCCGCTAAGAGGTACATTGAGGTGTACGGGACATCCTCCATGTTGCAGGCAACTGCAAAACACTTCGTTAACAAGACGGTTGGTGTACCATGCCTGCTCCTCGGTGAGACTGTCAAAGTCTGTATCGGGGAGTTGCCAAGTGTGGGCATAAGGTTTCAGTGCCCCATGCTGCGGAATGGTTTGCCCGTCGTTCTGACCAATCCAGCATGACGGCCGGTCGGCAGAGACAATGACCAAAGGGATATGGCGGTAGGCAGCTTCGGCCACTCCGGGGAGGAGGTTGAGGAGTGCGCTACCGCTGGTGACACAGACCACAATGGGAGAGCGGAAACGCAGCCACAGTCCGATGGCCACAAAAGCCGCTGAACGTTCGTCGGTGACGGGATAAAGGTTGAGGGAGGCCTCGTGGAAATTATGAATGATGACGGCATTGCGGCTGCCGGGACATACTACAGCATGCCTGATGCCATGGGCAAGCATCAGGGAAGTGAGAATGTTGACTTGAGGTTTATCGCAATACATGGAGCATAGTTTTCAGTTTCCGTTGTGTCTCTTCCCACTCCCTTTCGCAGTCGCTGGCCGCTAACAGACCACCACCGGCGTAAAGGCAGGCACGGTCGCCAAGAAGATGCATGCAGCGAAGGGTGACATAAAGGTGAGTACCGCAGGGAAGCGATATGGGACCGGAGAATCCTGCGTAATAGGCACGGTCGTGCTGTTCGGTTGCAGCTATGAGATGCTGTGCCGAAACCGTTGGGAAACCGCAGACGGCAGGGGTGGGATGGAGTGCCGTGACAACGCGGCCAAAGGAGGCTGTGCGCGGAAACGTAAAGTCGGTGCAGAGATGCAACAGTTGTCCTGCAGTGAGAGTGTGGAGTGGAGAAGCAGTGCAGGTGCATCCTGCTGCCTGGAGCCTTTGGGCAATGTAGGCTGCTACGATATGTTGCTCTTCTCTGTCTTTTTCGGACCACGATGCAGGGGGCAGACCTTCGCCTTCGTCGACGGACATGGTGGCGGCAAGGGCCATCGTGTGCCACATTTGTGCGGGGGCGTCTTCGAGCAGGACTTCGGGGGTGGCTATCAGCCAATGACCTCCGCCGGGGACAGGGACCAACGAAACATAGCTATGGGGATAGTCATTACAGGCCACAATGAACAGCTGTCGAAGGTCGGAATCTGAAACCTTACAGGAAAACTGGAGGGAAAGTGTGCGCGAAAGGACAATCTTACGGATAGCGCCCGACGACAAGTGTTGCAGGCACTCTCGAAATTGGCGGCGATATTGCCGGTGGCACTCCTCGCCGTTATCGGTATATGAAAAATGGACTTCGGCCGACGTCGCTGGGATGCTCCAGGTGCTGACATCTTCAGTTTGGAACAGCAAGGTGGGGCAGTCTGCTTTCTGCATAAAAGGTGAAAAGACATATCCGGGCCGGTTGCCAAGGGCTTCAAGATTACGGACCTCCTCCGTATGGACATTTGCCATTTCATATGCAGTTTCCGTATCGGGAAGTCTGAAGAGTAAGTTGTTCATGGATAAATTATGCCTTACTCTGTTATGACTCAGGAAGTTCTGAAGAAGTTGACTTCGTCTTCCTCCTTCGCGTCTCGGCATAGTTCAAGCAAGCTTGACTTGCTCTCGACTTGTCGTCGGTTGACTTCTGCTCTCGCTGCTCCAGAGCTTTAGACTCTTCCCAGATCTTGTCCATTTCCTCAAGCGTCATCTCGGAGAGTTTCCTTCCGCTTGCTATGGCCTTCTGCTCGAGATAGTTGAAGCGACGAATGAACTTCTGGTTGGTATGTTCCAGGGCATTGTCGGGATTGATTTTGTAAAGGCGAGCGGCGTTGACAAGCGAAAAAAGGACGTCACCGAATTCGTGTTCCGCCTTACGGGCATCCCCGTTTTCCCATTCCTTCTCTAATTCTGCAATTTCTTCCTTCACCTTCTCCCATACCTGGCTACGATTGTCCCAATCGAAACCGACGTTTCGGGCCTTTTCCTGGATACGGTAGGCTTTGATAAGCGAGGGTAGGGCAGAGGGGACCCCGGAGAGTACGGTGGCATTGCCGTCCTTTTCCACCTGTTTGATCTTTTCCCACATCTTTACCACATCGTTCTCGTTTTCCAAACGGGTGCTGCCGAGAATCTTGGCTCCTGCGGCTTCAATATCCTCAGGGGGAAATACATGCGGATGGCGGAACACAAGCTTATCGCTCAAGCGGTTGCAGACATCAGCGATGTCGAATTGCTGCTTTTCGCTGCCAATCTTTGCATAGAAAAGCACATGAAGGAGGACATCGCCCAATTCCTTACAGATTTCAGAAGGGATGTCTTTTACCAGTGCTTCGCAAAGTTCATAGGTTTCTTCTATGGTGTTGGGACGAAGGCTTTCGTTGGTCTGCTTGCGGTCCCATGGGCACTTCTCGCGAAGTTCGTCGAGGATGTCGATAAGACGTGAAAATGCAGCGAGTTTTTCGGCTTTATTGTGCATGGCGAAAATGTCAAAAAAAAGAAAGGAGGGAAAAAGGTAAGGGTGAGAGCCGTGTAGTTGATAACAAATCAGTCTGAAACCGAACAATGATGTGCGGTGGATAATCAGCCTTCAACGTCTGATGCGCTGCTGGCGCATGACAATCTTTTCGATTTCAGGGATTTCTATGCGTCCTCTGGAGAGATAGAGCAAGTTCTCGTCCTTGAGCTCGTTGAGCATTTTGGAAACGTTGAGTCGTGTAGTCACCAGTTCGTTGGCAAGATCTACCATGCCGATGTCGAGTTCCTTGCGTCCGGCAGGACGTGTGGCACGTCCGAGCAGGAAATAGAGGAAACGTTCTTCGAGATTGGAAGGAAGCTGTTTCCACATACGTCCTTCCCAATGTTGTTTGGCAGAGCAAACGAGATTGAGATAGTTGATGTGTATGGTAAGGAAATTAAAAAGGACATCGCGCACCTCCTTTTTGGGAATGGTAAGGACGTACGCATCAGCAACAGCACGAACAGTAGTGCTATAGTAAGGATAGCGGCCGAAGAGCCGGTCGGGCTGCAAGACCATAGGCTTTTCGCTGTATTCGCGGAAAGTGTAGCTTCCGTCATCGGCACGCTTTTCGTGAACAAAGCGTCCGGTGATGGTACATACCAGTTCCTGACAAGGAGTGTCGGCTATGACAATGTCTTCGCCAGCATGGTAGGTTTGGAACGAAAAATGCATCTTTGAGGCAATCTCGTCGAATTCACCGCGGCTGATGCCCTGGAACAGTGGGATTGTTACCAAACGAGGGAAGGTATTCGAGTCAATCATGAAAAAAGGAATCTTAATGTGGAAAATTCGCTGATTGCCAGGTTTGGAGTGTACCGATGGAATCAGAATAGATAAAAAAGGCTTTGAGACGGTTGTTATTTTCAACAAGGTGTTTCGCACTTTCAAGCCCCATGACCATAAAGGCTGTGGCGTAGGCATCGGCTGTCATGCACGAAGGAGCGATGACTGTGGCGGAAAGTAGGCCGTGCGCTACGGGATAGCCTGTTGAAGGGTCGATGGTATGGGAAACCTTTCGTTGACCTTGATAATAGAAATTGCGGTAGTTTCCGGAAGTGGCCACTGCACAATCTGTAATGTGAATAATCTGTTGCAGTTGGGCATTGATGCCAGTGGAGTCATCGACAGGCTTGGCAATGCCTACACTCCAACGTTCACGTTGGGGATTTTTGCCTCGTGCCACCACTTCGCCTCCTATTTCAACCATGTAGTTGCGGCATCCTTTCTTGTACAGTGCTTGGGCAACATGATCCACAGCATAACCCTTGGCAATGGCTCCACAGTCGAGTGTGACATGGGGATTGTGGCGTACCAGTCCCTGGCGACGATTGTAGGAGAGATGCTTGTAGCCCACATACTGGCGAATGGAATCCACCTCCTGCGATGTCACGTTCTCGCGGTGCTTGAATCCGAATCCCCAAAGATTCACTAACGGAGCAACGGTGATGTCGAATGCCCCGTCAGTAATACGACTGATTTCGAGCCCATTGCTGACAACGGCATCGAAACATGCGTTGCGTGGAGATTCCTCTCCGCGGTTGAAAGCAGAGAGGGTGCTGGAATCGTTGAACATGGAGAGTGCTTCGTCCACTTCTTTCATGGCACGACGGATGTCGGCATCAAGGTCTTGCGAAGACTGGTAACAGATGTGGTAAGTGGTGCCGAACACACGCCCTTCAGAAGTTCGGAAGGACTTGCCGGAAAGGATGTGCCATGTTCCTAAAATAAGAAACAAGAGAAAAAGAAATGCGGCTAAACGCTTGTATCTTTTCTGCATAGATGACAGAATTGTTTTTGTACTTCGTTCAATTGTTTTGTCTTGAGCTCCTCATATGTAATGATAAAGGAAGGGAGAGAGATTTTTCCTGCTCCCTTAAAGTTCAAAGACAAGTACAAATGTTCCACCGAAACACTTGGAGGAAGAGCTGTTTTTTCCATATCCCGGAACATAGAATGCGTGTCCGGGTTCTCCCTGCGATTCATGAAACCTGCACTTATAGCGTACGGTCCATCCACAATGTATGAATTTCCACAGCTGGGTTTGGATGCCGAAGAGGAGCTCGCCCCAATGCATTTTTCCGTCGATGCCGTGCCGACTGTATTCAAAGTCGGTGGACCAGTATGGGTCGTGAATTGGAGGTCCGTCCAAATCGTAGGAGAAACTACTGAAGGCGTAGCGTACACCTACAAAGTAACGGTTACGTGATTCACGATTCTTGTTCAAACTATAGTCCATTCCCACTCGAAAGTAAGGGGAGTGCACTTTGTAATGCAAGCCGGAGCGCTCGGCGGTATAGTTTGACCTTCCGATTCCCAATTCCACAGTGGGAAAGAAACGACGGTAAAGGCCAAGATGTGCTCCCACCTCATATTGTCCCCATTTTCCAACCATGGCCATTCCCGCACCGGCAATGTCCGCACTGATGCCATAGCCGGAGAAGAGAGGGACACGTGATTCCTTCTTCGCCTTTACGGCATACTGCACCCCTTGCAGCTTTACGCGTTGTGCGTTTGTTTCAGCTGTGTCAACAGGAATTACAGCACACCCGTCAGTGGCGAGCATTCGCATTGGCAGGAATGTCAGCAGGAATATGATAATATATGCGTACGTTTTCGACATCATTATAATCTACTAATGGGCGGATGATGCTCACACTGTCGATGGTGACGGGGAATTCTCCGTCAGTTGGATGGGGAAGAAACTGGAGTGAGGAGATGCGGTGAAACACTGCACCCGGACAGTCCATGGCTTCGAAATGTGATTCGTTGGTATGATTCACGTAAAGCGTATCAACGCATTCTCGTTCATTGTCAGAGAGTCTGAGATAGAGCGTGTCCACAAAACTTCCGGTATTGAGAGGAAGTTGCAGGGACTTGATATCTGTTCCGGTATTGAAGAGCAAACCTGCTCTCGGAGCTTCGATGTTCAGCGTACAAGGAAGTGCTGTTTCCTCTTCAAGCTCCGAATCGTGGAAACTGAGTGTCATGACAACCACGGAATCGAGAGGGCAGTCGATGC
>SFJN01000128.1 GCA_004555055.1 Bacteroidales bacterium
CTTGGGGAGTATGCTAAAGACTATCAAACCATTCAGGTTTTGCTGTTTTTTTTTCGCTTATGAGAATCAGATGGCAATGCATCATATTACCACACGGACAATCGCGGATGTCCACGGACGGCGCGGAGGATTACTATTATATTATGTATGGCGCGGAGGATTACTATATTATGTATATTATGCCACGCGCCTAAGAGGGGGGGGCGGAATGTTTCAACTGTCCGCAGCCTCGTCGTTCGCACTATCCGCCTCGGTAGTGGTAGCCGGCTGCTCTTTTAGCAGGATTTCGGCCCTTGACTTCCACGGACGCGGTCCGAAGATTTCCTCCACATCCTTGGCAAAAATCACTTCTTTCTCACAGAGAAGGTCGGCCAGGCGCTGATGTTCGGCAGCATGTGCCGAAAGGAGTTGCTTGGCACGCTCATACTGCAGGCTGATTATCTGCTGCACCTCCTCGTCGATGAGTTTCGCCGTATAGTCGCTATAGGGCTTTACAAAGCTCTCCTGGGTATTGTAATAGCAGAGATTGGGGAGCCTCTCGCTCATTCCCATATAGGCAACCATGCCATAGGTCCGTTTCGTCACCTTTTCGAGGTCGTTCATGGCTCCGGAGGAGATGTGTCCGGTAAAGAGCTCTTCGGCAGCGCGTCCGGCGAGTGTGGCGCAGATTTCGTCGAGCATTTGCTCGCGGGTCATGATGCTCCGTTCTTCGGGGAGGTACCATGCAGCGCCGAGAGCCTGTCCGCGGGGGACAATCGTAACCTTGATGAGGGGGTTTGCATATTCCAGGAGCCAACTTACGGCGGCATGTCCCGCCTCGTGCAGGGCGATGCTGCGTTTTTCGTCCTGCGTCATCACCTTGGTCTTGCGTTCAAGACCTCCAACTATGCGGTCGACGGCATCGAGGAAGTCCTGCTTGTTCACACTCTCGTGGCTATGACGTGCGGCTATCAAGGCGGCCTCGTTGCAGACGTTGGCAATGTCGGCGCCCGAAAATCCCGGTGTCTGACGGGCAAGGAGCTCGATGTCGAGGCCTGATTCGAGCTTCAGGGGTTTCAGATGCACACGGAAGATGGCTATACGTTCGGGAAGGTCGGGGAGGTCGACGTGAATCTGACGGTCGAAGCGCCCGGCACGTAACAGGGCGGTGTCCAGGACGTCCACGCGGTTGGTGGCGGCAAGGATAATCACACCGCTGTTGGTGCCAAAGCCGTCCATCTCCGTTAGGAGCTGGTTGAGAGTACTTTCGCGTTCGTCGTTGCCACCGAAATTCGCCTTGTTGCCGCGAGCACGCCCGATGGCATCGATTTCGTCGATGAAGATGATGCTTGGCGCCTTTGCCTTTGCCTTTTCAAAAAGGTCGCGCACACGGCTGGCACCGACGCCGACAAACATCTCTACAAAGTCGGAACCTGACATGGAGAAGAAGGGTACACCGGCCTCGCCAGCAACGGCCTTGGCAAGGAGTGTCTTTCCGGTGCCCGGAGGTCCCACGAGGAGCGCACCCTTAGGAATCTTTCCTCCCAGCTCGGTATATTTTTCCGGATTCTTCAAGAAATCGACAATTTCCTGCACTTCCTGCTTGGCGCCTTCCTGCCCCGCCACATCCTTGAAGGTCACCTGCGGACCGTTCTCCTTGTCGTATTCCTTGGCTTTGGACTTTCCGACACTGAAGATGCCACCTTTGCCGCCCATTCCGCCCATGTTGCGCATAAGGAGGAACCAGATGCCGAAGAACAGAAAGATGGGGAGTATGCCGGTGAGGAACTGCCGCCAAAAGGGGTTGTGCTCCTCGTACGTCACCTTACCCTTGTACTGTGTCAGGGTGATGTAGTCTTCCACCTTGTCGGCAGAGGGGTAGCGGGCGGAAACCGTAGGCCGCTTGCCCACGTCCTCGGCACGCTTTTTGAAGACCTCGCGGATTTTCTCAGGCTTGATGGTAATGCGTACCACGCCTTCCGACTTGTCGACGACGAGGTCTTTTGTATAACCTTTTGAAATATATTCCTTTAACTCTGAATAACTGACTTCCTTATCAAAACTGCCAGGATGGGTATTCCCCTGGTAGAGCATGATGGCAAGGGCACCGATGATGACAATGTATATCCAGTTCAGATTGAACCGTGGCATCTTCGGACCGTTTTTGTCCTTGTTGTCTTTGGGAGAAGGGTGTGGTTGCTGTGAGTTGAACATATGTTATGGTTGTGAAATCGATATAGGCGTAAAAACGTGCTTCCCCGGAGAGAGAGGGGGTCAGTCGAGGTCCGGAACCTGGGTGATCTTGGCGTCAGACCACAGGTTGTCGATGTCGTAATACTCCCGCATGTCGGGAACGAAAACGTGGACCATGACATTCCCGTAATCCATGGCCACCCATACGGAGTTTTGGCGACCGGCAATGGCGGTGGGATGCTCCTTGCCTTTTACCCGTGTGGCATTTTCGATGCTGTCGACAATGCTGTCCACCTGAGCAGGATTGTTCCCCGTGCAAATGACAAAGGCTTCGGCGGGGGCAGACGGGATATCACTCAAATCGGCAATGCTGACACGATGTCCTTTCTTTTCCTGGATGCCTTCGATGATAAGGTCTATGAGTTCTTGAGTTGTAATCATTGATTATAGGGGGTTAAAATTTCAGTGGTATGGCTACTTGCATAAAAATCTATTAGGTCCCAAGCCCACTAATATACTATATGTTTTTTTGGGGGGGGCGGGAGGAACAAGCAAGATGTATGGTTGCAAATTTACGTTGAAATATCCGTTCCATGGGTGCAAAGCGCCTCATTTTTGGCATTTGCAGCACACCTTTTGGCTGATTTGAGAAGTCGTAACGCTGATTTCCTGTAATTTCACGGGCTTTTCGCCCCATTTCTGCCATAAAGTACTTAATTTTGCTTACCAGTAAAGGCGGGTGAAACGTTTTGACGGCTACAGGCCTTGCCTGCACATTCTATAACACCCCCCAAAAAGGCAGGTGCAATAAAGGGGCTTTCAGACCTGTTTCATAGCATCATTCCAAAAAATAGAGGAAACTCCCATTAACCATACATGACAGCACCATTCTATAAAGGTTTGTCGGACAGCGAAGTGCTGGCGAGCCGCAAAAAATACGGAGAAAACGTGCTCCTGCCACCCGAAAGGGAATCGGTGTGGCTGAAACTCGGCAGGAAATTCCTGGAACCCTTGGTCATCGTCCTGATGACAGCAGGTCTGCTGAGTATAGCCATTGCATGTTACAATTTCTATGCCGACACGGCACATCATGGCATCTACAGTGTCTTTTTCGAGCCTGTAGGAATCTTTGTCGCCATACTGCTTGCCACAACCATATCCTTCTACTTCGAACAGAAAGCCGAGAAGGAGTTTTCGGTGCTCAACCAGGTGAACGACGATGAGCCGGTGATGGTGGTACGCAACGGCAACACGTGTGAAATACCTAAGCGTGAGGTGGTGGTAGGCGATATCATTTTGCTTTCGACGGGACAGGAAGTGCCTGCCGATGCCCGGCTACTGGAATCCGTCTCGCTGTGTGTAGACGAATCTTCGCTTACGGGGGAGCCCCTCTGCATAAAATGTGCCAACGGCGAAGATGGCCACCATGGCGAGACCTATCCTGCGAACCACGTGATGCGCGGGACGAAGGTGATGGAAGGACACGCTGTGGCTGAGGTCTTTGCCGTAGGGCATGACACGGAAAACGGAAAAGTGTTTGTGGCGGCTCAGATTGACAACGGGGTGCAGACACCGCTGAACGAACAGCTGGAGGCGCTGGCAAAACACATTACCCGGTTTTCGTATTTCATTGCTATCGTGCTCGTTATAGGGCGCTTGGTATATCTTTTCTTCAGCGTTAAAAATCCAACGTTTTGGGACATTGCACAGTATGCCCTGGAATCGGTGATGCTGGCGGTAGCCTTGATTGTCTGTGCGGTCCCCGAAGGCCTTCCTATGGCGGTCAGCCTGTGCCTGGCTTTATCGATGCGCAAGATGCTGAGGACGAACAATCTGGTACGCAGACTGCATGCTTGCGAAACAATGGGTGCCACCACCGTCATCTGTACGGACAAGACAGGGACATTGACGCAAAACCGCATGCAGGTGGCTCATGCCGACTTTATGGTACCCGATGCCGACGGGTTCCCTGCAGCAAAACTCAAGGCTATGGTTTACGAGGGCATCGCGGTCAACAGCACTGCCCAGCTCGACTTCAGCGGAAATTCGCCACGCCCCCTGGGCAATCCTACTGAAGGAGCCCTTCTTTTGTGGCTTTACAGCGAGGGACAGGACTATCGCAGCCTACGCGCCCAGGCCGAAGTGCTCGAAGAGACTCCTTTCTCCACCGAACGGAAGTACATGGACACCACGGTACGCTCTCATGTACTGCCCGGACAAAATGTAAAGTATATGAAAGGGGCACCGGAAGTGGTGATTGCCATGTGTGGGAAAGCTGATGCTTCTTCCCAAAATATTGAGTCTAAACTGCTCGATTATCAGCGTCAGGCCATGCGCACTCTGGCTTTTGCCTGTTCGATCGACGGAGGACCTTGGCATCTCCTGGGCGTCGTTGGCATTTCCGACCCCATCCGCCCCGAAGTGCCACTTGCAATCGAAGAATGCCGAAAAGCGGGGATAAGGGTTATCATCGTGACCGGCGATACCCATGCCACAGCAGCTGAAATAGGGCGGCAAATTGGTATCACAGACGAACGCGACATCATTTCACGTGCCAAGCCCCTCGACAAAAAGAATCTTGTGGAACGTCTGCAGCGCGAAGGCAACGTGGTTGCCGTAACCGGCGACGGCACAAACGATGCACCGGCACTGAAGTCTGCACATGTAGGGCTTTCCATGGGCGACGGCACAAGTGTGGCAAAGGAAGCATCGGACATTACCATCCTCGACAATTCTTTTGTCTCCATCACACGAGCCGTGATGTGGGGACGTTCACTCTACCGCAACATCCAGCGGTTTGTGCTCTTCCAGATGACCGTCTGCGTAGTGGCATGCATGGTGGTTCTCGTTGGTGCCTTCACAGGAACGAATTCTCCCCTGACGGTGACGCAGATGCTATGGGTGAACCTTATCATGGACACTTTCGCTGCCATGGCATTGGCATCCTTGCCGCCGAACCGCAATGTGATGAACGAGCGTCCCCGTCAGAGAGATGCTTTCATCATTTCGCGCGAAATGGGGTGGCAGATTATCCTTGTAGGAGTTGCATTCGGGGCTTTTCTCCTCGCATTGCTCGAGATTCTGGAACGCGGCCTGCTCAACGACCTTTTCGGAGTGGCATATGGCCGAAATGGAGTGCTGACGGAAGAGGGACACAGTTTCTTCTTTACCGTTTTTGTCTTCCTGCAGTTCTGGAATCTGTTTAATGCTGCGGCCTTCCATTCGTCTGACGGTATCTCCACCCTGTTCCGTACACGCAGCTTCATGCTTATCTCAGGCATCATCGTGCTGGGACAATTCCTCATCGTCACGTTCGGAGGTGCCATGTTCAATGTCCGGAGCCTGGGAATCTGTGAATGGGCAGGAATCATTTTGGCCACCTCTTCCGTCATGCTGATAGGCGAAATCAAACGGCGGATGATTAAAGGTGGGGGAGGCTCCCAACCCACCTAAATAAACGCAGTCACCGCATACAGGCTTGGCATTTCACTATGAATGATGGGGCATAGGAGCACCCTGTCCTATATGCCCCGTACTGTATAATCCGTCCTGCATTACCCAAATTCAGTCCGCTATTTTCACTTTCTGAAAACAGATGGTTTCAGTAATCATTCCCGTCTTTAACCGCCAGCATACCTTGGAGCGACTGTTTGCCTCGCTCCGTAAGGTCACCTACCGTCCGGTGGAATTCATTTTCGTGGACAACGGAAGCACCGATGCCAGCAGGATGCTTTGCGAAACTTTCTGTAAAGAGTTCTCTGAAAAGCCCTCCTCCAACGGAGCGTTGCATGCCGTCACACTGCATTGTCCTACACCCGGAGCATGTGCAGCACGCAATGCCGGACTGGACTTTGCCCACGGCACATATTGCTGCTTCTTTGACAGCGACGATGAGTTTTCGCCCGATTTTCTTTCCTCCATGCGGACAAGCATCGGTGATGCGGATGTTTGTCTAACACGTACTCGCACGGTGACGGAGGAGGGTGGGGAACATGTCCGAAACGGATGGCCAAACCCTAAGGTATACGAACACCTGCTGGCACAGAATGTCAGCACACAATCTTTTATCGCCCGTACGGACTATGTGCGGGCCATTGGGGGATGGGCTGACTTGCCAATATGGCAGGACTACGAATTCGGACTCCGACTGTTGTCCGGACAATACCGTCTGTTAAGACAGGGATGCACATTGGATGCCCGAACGCCGCGCCTGGCATGGAATCCAGGGATATGGCACCGCATTCACCTGCATGCTGACAGCATCACAGGAGGAAGTTTCTGGGAACGTGCAGAACGCATCGGATATGCGTTCCGATTTGTACGTCACGAAACGTTGTCGCTCTACGACAAGCGTGCCACAACGGCACTGAACTATAGGGTGGCCATTGTGCGTGGCCACATGCGAGCAGAAGGACATCATGAGGAGGCAAGACTGCTCTCGTTGGGCGTAAGGCAGACGATTTGCCGTCTGCTGGAAATATATGTAGCCTGTCGCGGACGGGGGGCATGGCGTATGGCACTGACATTTATGAGATGCAGACTGTTCCAAGACTGAACAAATGCTTACCCTTATTATTCGGTGCGACCGTACTTCATTTCATCACCATTGGCATCGTACTGTTTCCGCTTGCCCACAGGCGGCGCTGTAAGTGTGATGCGAATCACTGCCGTACGAGCCATACTCCGCAACACCGCGGCATCGAAAGCAACCATGTGAGAGGGTAGAAAACGTTTGCAAATGGCACGCAAAGCCTCCCTTTTCTCCGCATCATCAGTCACAATTTCCGCATGGCCATAGGCAATGGCAGAATGGTATTCCAAAGTAAAACTTCCATCTTTAGGACCGACTGTAGGCTTGCATTTGCTCACAGCAGTCAGACATACTTGTGGATGATGCCGCAGAATGTCCAGTTTCCTGCCTTCCGGGGCACAATGGAAATAAAAGGTATGGCTGCCTATACGGGACAGAGACAGCGGAAGGACGTAAGGAGTGCCGTCTACATCTGTCATGCCAACGGTCATATAAGGTGCCCTGTCCATCACTTCCAATGCCCAGGCGGCATCCATTTCTCGGCTTTTCTTTCTCATAGCATCATTTTTCTTTAAAGGGAGGTTCTATAAATTATCTTAAGGCGAGTTTTAGACTATTGCGCAGTAGGTTTTTGTTCTTCAAATACGCGCAAAGATTGTGCAAGGTGAGAGCAAGGCGAAAACTTGTTTTCAGTTATGCCGAGCTGCAGCCAATCTTCGGCGAAGCCACAGCGGGCTATGTAAGTATTTGAAGAACAGAAAGATGCAATGATTGTGCAAGGTGAGAGCAGAGGCTGAGTTTACT
>SFJN01000129.1 GCA_004555055.1 Bacteroidales bacterium
GATGGAACGTTTCGCTAAGCGAGTGCAGAGACAAGCTTGCTTGAACTATGCCGAGCGAAAAGAAACGAAGGTCAATACCAACGTTTCGCTAAGCGAGTGCAGAGACAAGCTTGCTTGGACTATGCCGAGCGAAAAGAAACGAAGGTTGCAATACCAACGGAAAGCATCTGTCGTTCTGTGTTTGTGTAAAAACGGCGTTTATCACGGCTGTCCGTCCCTCATTATATGTTTTTTCGTATTTTTGCCCCATCTTTTATCCTACACAGTCACCCCCAACCATAAAAAGAAAGAAGATGCAACATCTCTTGGCTTCGCCTTCGTTTCTTTGCGCTCGGCATAGTCCAAGCAAGCTTGTCTCTGCACTCGCTTACGAAAACGCTCATTACCCTCACCCTGCTGACGCTCTGCACGAAGGTGCAGGGACAACTGCGCCATTATGGCTGTAAGGAAGGCCTGACAACAGGCGAAGTGACCCAGGTGGTGGAAATACCGAACGGTCAGATATTGGTGAATACCGTAGGGAGTTTCTGCCTATTCGATGGCGAGACGTTTGTCCCCGTCCCCTGCCATACCGACAGTCTGCTGAAACTCCAGGGATTCGGGAACTATGGATACCTGTGGCAGGGCGACTCGTTGCTGTGGCTGCACGATTTCTACTATCTCTATCTGTTTGATGCTAGAGAAAGAAGATTCAGGTATGACACCAGAGAAAGGCTGAGGGAGATGCCGGATGCCGGCAAGGTGCTGAAAGGCAAAGCCGGAAACGGGCATACATCTGTTGCCGGATGGCAGGACACTCTGAAAAAATACGGTGTCGGGACAGACTGTCCCGTCAACGTGGTCTGCCACGACAGACATCGGGGGGCATGGATAGGCACACAGGGGCAGAACCTATTTTACCTGCCCCCAAGGGCACCGTATGCCCATACCGTTCCATGCCCGGGAGGAAAGGCGGCGCAGGTGCTGGCAAATGCCGGTGGCGACACATTGCTCTTGGGCACCGAAGACGGTCTTTGGCTCCTCAATGCCGTCACAGGCCACACACGTCTTCTGAAAAGGGAAGAGAAAGCCCTCTACCATAGTGCCACAACTGACAGGAACGGAAGGATATGGATTTGCTCGCAACATGGAATAGACTGCTACATGGACGGACAGACCGTCCGCTACGATTCGAAGAACATCAACGGCTTTGTCCACGACCACGTGTACTTCGTAAGGCAGATGGCAGACGGCAGACTGCTGACAAACAACGACCACCGCGTATTGGGAATGCTGGATGTGGAGAAAATGCGTTTCGAACCTCTTGCCAAATGCCTGCCGGACCTGCGCCAATACCGCGTAATCATTGATGCCCTGCCTTTGGACAACGGACGCCACGTACTGGCACTCACGCAGAACGGTGCCTTCGTGCTCGACCTCAAGACGCAGAGGACAGCACCACTTACACATCTGCCTGTGGGGATGTCCGACAAATTCAACTGTGCATGGCAGGATGAAACGGGGAATCTGTGGCTGGGCACTCAGGACGGGCTGGGCATAACGATGGCCGCCGACAAACCGCTGCGACTGGCCATGCCGGGCTGCATACGGGGTTTGGCAGGCGACGGGCAGGGGCATCTGTGGGTGAGATGCTCCGACGGACTTATACGGATAAATGCCGAACAGATACAGGATAGGGACAAGGAGGAAACCATGGCCCGAAACATCAGACTGGCAGCGACGGACGGCATTCCCGTTGCCGGGCTGCAGGAACGTAGCCTTGTGCTGACTCCCGGCGGATTGCTGTGCATGGCAAATGCATGCGGCGTGACGGTTGTGGATACCAGGAATTTCCGTACGCCCCCCGCCCCCCTCCCCGCCATACTGACGGGCATCACCACATCCCGGCGCAGGCTCCCGCTGCATTGCACGTCATGGACACTGAACCATGGTGAAGACCGGCTGGAGATTGTCTTCTCGGCACTCTACCATCCCGCCCCCTCGCATACCCATTACCGCTACCGCCTGCGCGGGCTGGACGAGAAATGGACTTATACGGAAGCGGGCAGGGCCCTCTTCACAACATTGCCTCCTGGACACTACACCTTCGAGGCACAGGCGGCCGTATTCGACGGAGAGTGGGGCCCAGTGTTGCAGAGGGATGTCATTATGCGCCCGCCTTTTTGGCGTACGTGGTGGGCATACACCTTCTATGCCCTTGTCCTTACAATGGCAGCGGTGGGGACGGCAATATGGTACCGCCAACGTACAAGGGCGGCACTGGAAGCCATGAACGACGAAAGGGTGAACCGCCTGTTCCTCCTCCGCGAGGAAGCCCGCCACCGGTTTGCACAGAATGTAAGGGTGACCGCCAAGGAGATCGCTGCCGACAGCCGGGAGGAGGAACTGATGGAAAGGGTGATGGAGGCTGTCGGACGCAACATCGGGAACAGCGAATATACTGTAGACATGCTCGCTGACGATGTATGCATGTCACGCGCCAGCCTTTACCGCAACATGAGGAATATATTGGGAATCACCCCGAACGATTTCATCCGTAATACCCGCCTGAAACAGGCTGCCCGCATGCTTGAGGAGACGGAACTCAGCGTCAACGAGATTTCGGTGCGTGTAGGATTCGGCTCCCCACGCTACTTTGCCACGCAGTTCAGGAAGCTCTTCGGCGTATTGCCCTCAGAGTACCGGTCGCCGGACAGCGAAAGGCAGAAAGGATAAAGGTGGGTTTGTTACCTTCGTTTTGACTTTGTCGTCTTCCTCCTTGGCTTCGTCTTCCTCCTTCGCACCTCGACAATATTCAAACAAGTTTGGCTACGCTTTACCCTGTCACGACTCGGCATAATCCAAGCAAGCATTGGCTGTCACCTTGCTTCTTCGCGCCTCGGCAATATTCAAACAAGTTTGACATTGCTCTCGGCTTGGCGTCGCTTGGCTTCTGCTCTCGCAGAACGGAAACGATTGTTTCCGGGCAAACGGACAAAAAAAACTTGCACGCATCGCTGCGTGCAAGGAAACGGATAGTATGAAAGCGTTGATTCTTCCAGTGCCCCGAACCGGACTCGAACCGGTACAGGTTTCCCTATCGGTGTTTGAGACCGACGCGTCTACCATTCCGCCATCGGGGCATCTTTCCTGTAAAAAACCGCTGCAAAGTTAAGCAAAAAACGGCAATCGACAAAGGAATGCGGGGCAAATTGCTATGCAGAAGGCTTTTTTGTAACTTTCGTTATCGCCGACCGCTCAAAACATTGTATATTTGCCCTTAGAACTTAGCCATTCTGAACCATGAAAAACAACAATAATTATTGTGTCATCCTGGCCGGCGGTGTAGGCAAACGCCTGTGGCCGGTAAGCCGGCAGGACCATCCGAAGCAGTTCATCGACTTCTTCGGAGTCGGCAAGTCGCTGCTGCAACTTACCGTGGAACGCATGCTCACCGTCGTACCCGCCGACCATATCTACGTCAGCACCTGCGAGGAATATGCCGCCATTGCCATGAAGCAGCTGCCGGAAATGAAGCCCGAACAGTTCCTCCTCGAGCCCGTAAGGCTTTCTACCGGGCCTGCCGCCGTACGCGCCACGTGGCATATCGTACAGCGGTGCAGGAACGCCAACATACTCGTCATACCCTCCGACCAGTTCATCACCAACGAGCAGGAATTCACGAAAAGCATCGTACAAGGCTTCGAATATGTGGCAACCCACCGCACATTCCTCGCTCTCGGAGTAAAGACAACCAAGGCAAATACCGCCTACGGATACATCCAGCGCGGCACCCCGCTCGGAGACGGACTTTACACCGTTAAGTCGTTCACCGAAAAACCGGAAGAACAATATGCCGAAACTTTCGTAAAATCAGGAGAGTTCCTTTGGAACACCGGCATCTTCCTTTGGAACGCCGCCGCCATGTGCACCGTCGGAGAAAGCATTATGCCCGGACTCTTCCATTCCGACATCATCGTATCGAACATCGAAGAAGAGAACGACATCGTACGCTCGTGCTACCCTGCCGCAGAACGCATCAGCATTGACCTTCTCCTCCTTGAAAACCAGCAGATGGACGTGCTGGAATGCCGATTCGGATGGAGCGATGTCGGTAGTTGGCCAGTCATGCAAGACGTGCTACCCAAAACCGCCGACGGAAACGCCATCGTCGTCACGCCTGCCACCGGTCAGGAATACAAAGGCACTGGAGGAAAAGTGGTGTTCAAAAACTGCCGACGCACCATCGTCAGCGTTCCCGAAGGAGTAGCGACCGTGGTACAGGGCCTCGACGGATATCTCGTGGCACTCCAGGGCAACGTCCTCATCGTCACTCCCAACGACAATGCCCGCCGACTCAAGGGCCTCGTCACCGAACTGCAGGTGATGTACGGCGAAGAATACCTTTGACCCCCTCTTCTCCGTGGATTCAGACAACACTCCCCCTGCCCCTCCCTCTCACATATCCGTATGTTCATCCCCATGACAGACTCCATATTCATCAAAGGCGCACGCGTAAACAACCTCAAGAACATCGACGTTGAAATCCCGCGCAACAAATTCGTGGTCATCACCGGACTTTCCGGAAGCGGAAAAAGTTCGCTGGCATTCGATACCCTCTATGCCGAAGGCCAGCGCCGCTATGTGGAAAGCCTCTCCGCATATGCCCGGCAGTTTCTCGGACGGATGGACAAACCCGAATGCGACTATATCAAGGGATTGCCGCCTGCCATCGCCATCGAACAGAAGGTGACGACTCGCAACCCACGCTCCACGGTAGGGACATCGACGGAAATCTACGAATACCTGCGCCTGCTCTTCGCACGCATCGGACGCACATTCTCGCCCATAAGCGGAAGGGAAGTGCAACGCCACACCGTGGATGACATCATCGACGAGGCATTCACACATCCCGCCGGACAAAGGTTCACCGTTTTGGCCCCTCTCCTGCTCTCTGCAGGACGCACACTGGAAGAGCAGATTGGAGTGCTCATGCAACAGGGACTTTCGCGACTGGACATTGACGGACGAATGGTGCAGATGGAGGAGGCCATAGAAGCACCCGCACAGGTACAGCAGCTTGAACGGCAATATGAGGAGGGAAAAGTGTTCATACTCATCGACCGCCTGGCTGTAGACCCCTCCAAGGAAGGACGTTCACGACTCGCCGACTCCGTACAGACTGCACTCTACGAGGGAAATGGAGAATGCCTTCTGCGGTGGTACGAAGGAAATTCACGGACAGGTGAGGAACCCATACGCTATTCCACACGCTTCGAAGCCGACGGCATGAAGTTTGAGGACCCCACAGAAAATCTCTTTGCCTTCAACACTCCCGCCGGAGCCTGTCCGGAATGTGAAGGCTTCGGACGGGTCATCGGCATCGACGAGGACCTGGTAATCCCCAACAAAGCACTCAGCGTCTACGACGGTGCTGTCATGTGTTGGCGCGGAGAGAAGATGGGCGAATGGCGGCAGGCCTTCTGTGAACTTGCCGCGCCGAAAGGCTTCAGAATTTTCGAACCGTACTACAACCTTACAGACGACGAACGCGACCTGCTCTGGCATGGCGGAAAGGACATGAAATACCAGGGCTACGAAGACAAGCAGGATGTCTGCATCGACGGATTTATGGACATGGTACGGCAGAACCAGTACAAAATCCAATACCGCGTCATGCTGGCACGCTACCGCGGCAAGACGGTATGCCCATGCTGCAAGGGAACGCGACTGCGACCGGAAGCGCTCTACGTGAAGATTGCGGGAAAGACCATCGCTGACGTGGTGAAAATGCCCGTGGATGCCGCACTCGAATGGTTCAAAAGCCTACAGGACGATGGCCATCGAACTACCGACGACAACAGTGAAACGCCACAGAAGGCTGCTCTTACACCACATGAACGCACCATTGGAAAACGCCTGCTCGACGAAATCGTCAGCCGCCTCCAGTTCCTCATCGATGTCGGACTTCCTTATCTTACCCTCGACCGCCTGTCGAACTCCCTCTCCGGAGGCGAAAGCCAACGCATCAACCTCGCCACTTCCATGGGAAGCAGCCTGGTAGGCTCTATCTATATCCTCGACGAACCCAGTATCGGACTCCACCAACGCGACACAGAACGCCTTATCGGCGTGCTCCGACGCCTGCGCGACATCGGAAACACCGTCGTTGTCGTGGAACACGACGAAGAAATCATACGCGCTGCTGACTACATCATCGACATCGGACCCGATGCCGGACGCCATGGTGGAGAAGTGGTATTTGCAGGAAGTCTACCCGCACTGTTGCGCGAACACAGCTCCATGGACACACTCAACTCCCATACACTCAACTACCTGACGGGACGCGAACATATAGCCGTCCCCAAAAGCCGAAGACACTGGAACACAGCCATACGCATCGTTGGAGCACGGCAGCACAACCTGAAAGGCATTGACGCCACATTCCCGCTCCACGCCATGACAGTGGTGACAGGACCTTCCGGAAGTGGAAAATCAAGCCTTGTGCGCGATATCTTCTATCATGCCATGAAACAGCATCTCGATGAAGTATCGGAACGTCCCGGACAATTCCTGAAAATGGAAGGCGATATGGACGAAATCTGCAACGTGGACTTTGTTGACCAGAACCCCATCGGAAAATCCTCACGCTCCAATCCTGTCACCTACGTCAAGGCCTACGATGAAATCCGACGCCTTATGGCTGCACAACCGCTGGCAGAACAGATGGGAATGACAGCAGCATTCTTCTCCTTCAACACCGAAGGCGGACGCTGCGAGGAATGCAAAGGAGAAGGAACGGTACGCGTAGAGATGCAGTTCATGGCCGACCTTGTGCTAACCTGCGAAGCTTGCCACGGAAAACGCTTCAAACGCGATGTGCTCGAAGTGCGCTACGAAGGCAAAAACATCTACGACATACTTGACATGACCGTCAACCAGGCCATAGAATTCTTCAGCATAAACCGGCAGACACGCATCGTACAACGTCTGAAACCGCTTCAGGATGTCGGATTGGGATACATCAAACTTGGGCAACCTTCCTCAACGCTTTCTGGAGGCGAAAACCAACGCGTCAAACTCGCTTATTATCTTGGGCTGGAGCGTTCACAGCCCACACTCTTTTTCTTCGACGAGCCCACTACCGGACTCCATTTCCACGACATACACCGGCTCCTCAAAGCATTCGATGCTCTGATTGAGCGTGGACATACCATTGTGGTGGTAGAACACAACATGGACGTGGTGAAAATGGCCGACCACATCGTGGATCTCGGACCCGAAGGTGGCGCAAAAGGAGGCGAACTTGTTTTCGAAGGCACACCTGAGGCGCTGGTGAAAGCAGGAAAAGGATATACCGCACGATATCTGTATGCCAAGTTGCAGGAACAAAAGGAATAAAACAACCTTCTCCGCCTCAGAGGCTTTCAATAAATGCCCGTTACGGCATGAACTACCATCATCAAAAACTTCCCGACAGCACCTCATCCGGCTGTCGGG
>SFJN01000004.1 GCA_004555055.1 Bacteroidales bacterium
CACTTAACGAAAACCTTGGTATTGCTACCTTGGTTTTCTCCGTTCGGCATAGTCTGAGTCAAGACTCATCCTCTGCTCTCACTTAACGAAAACCTTGGTGCCGTCCACGATTCTGAGGCCTTGTCCGTTGCGTCGCGAGGGGCGTCCGTTGAGGTCGTAAATCTTCTGTACGGGGTGCCCGGTGGCTGTGGGTACCTGTGCTACGGCATCCGGTTCCTGCACGAGGTCCACCTTCCAGAACGAAGCACCGTTGCTGGTGCCGTGGGCAAAGAGGCGGGCGTGGGAGGCGTTGTTCACATTGTTGTTCACCGCTACATCCTTGTTAGCCGCCAGACAGATGGCCACATAGCCCGACATGGTGGTTTCGTCGAAGGTCCAGGCCGTCTTCTTGGTGCCCAGGGTGACGGTGCTGCCGCTGGCAGTGCCCGAGGCGTTAAGGTACTTTCCGCTCTCATTGCTGAGGATGTAGTACTCGCCATCCTTTTCGGCAGCCTCGAGTTTCCATTCCGTACAGGCGTCGCCCTGTCCGTTCAAGGTGCCGTTCTGGTCGGCAAGGCATCGCGGACGGTCGGTACTCTGGTTGGTGAACTTCACTACAGCACCGTCGGCAATGGGGTTTTTGTACACACGGTGCACATAGTTGTCCATCCAGTGACGTCCGTAGACATATCCGCCGGCATCCAGCATTTCTGTGTCGCGCGTCAGACGCGTCTTGAAGTCATTCCAATTCTTGCGGCCCTGTGTGCTCCATCCCGCTTCTGCCACGCAGATGAGTCGGGGGAGGGCAAGGTATTCGAGGTATTCGTCGGACGATACGTGTTCCGTCCAAAACGTTCCCTGCACACCGATGTAATGCTTTGCATTCGCCGCCGTAACATTGTCCGGCACGGGCACGTAGTTGTAGCATCCCTCCACGGTGTCGTCGCCGTATCCTGCACCGGAAGGTTCGCCGTAGTCGTTGCTCTGCCGGCGGTTGATGTAGTATCCTCCCGTGCTGCTGTGGTATTCGGTGATGATGGCGTCGAGTCCCAGTTCTGCAGCCTTGGCGGCACCGCCCTGGCAGGGGTTCCAGCACATGATGGTGGCTCCGGTCTCCTTCATGAGTTGCAGGTCGGCACCACCGGCGGTGACACTCTCGTTCCAGCAGAAGAGGCGCTTGCCCTTAGTGCCGACGAAGTCCGACATCTCCTTGATGAAGTGCGTCTGCAACGCGCGGTAGCTCGAAAGTCCCAGCTCCTTCATCTTCTGCTGGCAGAGGGCATTGCTTTCCCACTGCGATGTGGGGCACTCGTCGCCGCCGATATGGATGTAGGGGTAGGGGAAGATGTCGCAGAGCTCGCCGAGGATGTTCTGTGCGAATTCCACTGCCTTGGGGTCGGCCACATTGAGGACGTTCGACGAGATGCCGCCGTTAATCCATACCGAGGGCGGATTGGCAGGTGTGCAGCTGTATTCGGGATATGCAGCCATGGCGGCTACAAAATGTCCCGGCATGTCCACCTCGGGGAGCACGTCGATGTGGCGTTCGGCAGCATAGGCCACCACCTCGCGCATTTCGTCCTGGGTGTAGAAATAGGGGCCGTAGGTCTTGCCGGTATAGGCGCCTTCGCCCGTCCACCAATAGTTGTCGACCATATAGATGTCCGTGTTCCAACTGTTGGAACGTGTGGCCCCCACGGTGGTAAGTTTGGGGTACTGCTTGATTTCGGCACGCCATCCCTGGTCGTCGGTCAGGTGCCAGTGGAAGACGTTCATCTTGTAGATGGCCATGATGTCGAGCATCTTCTTGATCTCCTCCACGCTGAAGAAGTGCCGGCTGACGTCGAGCATAAAGCCGCGGTATGCAAAGCGGGCGTTGTCGGTTATGGTGGCCACGGGAAGGAAATACTCCGTCCCTTCGGCTCCCGGGATGCCCAGGGCCACATTGGCGGGGAGCATCTTGCGGATGCTGAGCAGACCATAATAGAAACCCTTGCGGGTGAGGGATGTGAGCGTAATGCCGTCTTCCTTCATCACAAGGCGGTATCCTTCGTTGCCGACATTCGAGGCCACGCCGGTATACTGTGCAATTTTGAGGAATGCCTCGTCGGTCTGGTGGACAAGGCTTACGCTATAGCCCGGCATACTGGCGTTGAGGATGTCGACGAAGCGTTGTGCCTCCTCCATCACGCTGTCGCCAAGTGCGGCGTCCACGCCCACGCTGAACGCGGTGGGCAGGGTGCAGCGTCCGTCGTAGGTGAGGAGGTTTTTCGGACGTGGTGTAAGGTTTACGAATTCTTTTTCCGCCTTTGCGGGCAGCAGTCCAAGCATGGCTGCCAGCAGGCATAGGATAAGGTTTTTCATAGTATATACGTGTTTGTAGTGTATCTCTTTTGTTGCGTTGCAATGCAGCAGAAAAGGGTCAGTGGCAGGTTCGCCCGCAGAAGATGATGCTGTGGCGCGAGGGGGTGTAGGTGCCCAGTTCGAAAGGCTTCTGCTGCAGTTCGCTGATGATGTCGCCATAGCTGTAGGTTTCGGTGTCGTATGCCACCACCTGCGTGCCCATGGGCGGAGGGGTGGTGGTGTCTTCGAGGCAGGTAATGTCAGCATTCCACACGTCGGACTTTTCCGCCAGCAGGCTGTGGGTGTCAGCCGGACCGTAATAGCAGATGCGCACAGGGGCCGCATCGGGGTCGGGGAGCAGGTAGTCCGCCATGTTCCGCATCTTCTGTTTCAACAATGCCATGATGGCCTGTACGAAAATGGCTCCCTGGATAGGCAACGAGAGAAACAAGCTGGTACGGCGGAAATGCTTTCTGAAGAAGATGAGCATGGCCTTGTAAAACGTGTGGACGTAGCGGTAACTGCCCTTGTAGGTCGATTCGCCCTTATAGTGGATGATGGGCGAAGGGATATACCAGTTGCGGTATCCTGCCTGGAGAAAGCGGTAGGAGAGGTCGATGTCTTCGCCATACATGAAGAACTGTTCGTCGAATCCCCCCGTCGTCTGCAATGCCTTGTGGCTGCAGAACATGAACGCTCCGCTGACAATCTCAATCTCTGCGGGATGGTTCTCGTCGAGATAGCGCATATAGTATTGTCCCAGTCGGCGGCTTTTCGGGAACAGGCTGCACAGTCCGGACATTTTGCAAAATGCCACCCAAGGCGTGGGAAGTCCGCGCCGTGACTCAAAGGAGAACGTGCCGTGCGAAGAAAGCATCTTCACACCGAGTGCGCCCAAATCGTCGTGGCTCTCGGCAAAACGGAAACATTCGGAAAGCGTATCTTCTGTGATGATGGTGTCGGGATTGAGAAACAGGATATAACGTCCCTTCGCACGCCGCAATGCCTGGTTGTTGGCACGTCCGAACCCTACGTTCTGTGTGTTGGCTATCAGATGCAATCGCGGAAAACGGTGAGGCGGGAAGGAGGCGCGGAGATAGCCCACGGAATGGTCGGAAGAGTCGTTGTCGACCACAAAGACCTCCACGTCGAGACCGCTCTTCCGCACCGAATACCAAACGCTCTCAAGACACTGGCGGAGGAAATATCTGACGTTGTATGATACAATAATGATGGAAATATCCATTTTTTCAAAGACTTTATGCGTGCAAAATTACACATTATTCCTTAGATTTTTTAACTTTGCGCCATGAATTTGGAACAATTCCCCTCAAAACTCCTGGAACGTGCCGTTTCAGAAACCGCCAAACTTCCCGGTGTAGGCCGTAAATCGGCCCTCCGCCTCGTGCTCCACCTGTTGCGTAAGGATGCCCAGCAGACCCACACTCTGGCTGAGAGTCTGGTGCGACTGCGCGACGATGTGCGCTATTGCCGCTGCTGCCATAACATCTCCGACAACGAAATGTGCGATATCTGCAGCAACGAGCGTCGTGACCGCTCTACCATCTGTGTGGTGGAAAACGTGCAGAACGTCATGGCGGTGGAGGCTACCGGACAGTACAACGGACTGTATCATGTGCTGGGCGGTGTCATCAGTCCGATGGACGGTATTGGTCCCGGCGACCTGGCTATAGAGTCGCTCATGCAGCGCCTCGGTCAAGGCGAAGTCAGGGAAATCATCTTTGCCCTGAATCCCACCATGGAGGGCGATACCACGAATTTCTACCTCTCGCGGCGCATTGCTGCACTCGCGCTTCCCGAAGGGACGCTCCGTCTGTCGGTGCTGGCACGGGGCATCTGCGTGGGCGATGACCTGGAATATACAGACGAGGTAACGCTCGGACGCAGCATTGTCGACCGTGTGGCATTCAGGCAGGGAGGTTGAAGCGGAAGAATCTCCATCGCCCCTGTAGAGAGGCTGTGTCCTGCACAGCTTCCATAGCTGCCTTCCAGCCTCTTTTTCCTTACATGTTTATGGAATACCAGAAATAAGACATGAAATCAGCAAAAGTTCTTTTTATCGTTGCCTTCCTTGCAGTTGCAATGGTCTTTGCACTCTTTGAATACGGCGTCCTTCCCGTTGCCCTGATACCCGACACCCCCGAGAACCGCTATGCGGTGGATGTGGCATGTATCCTTACCGGTGTCGGAGGCTTTTTTATCCTTCTTACCATGCTGAAGATACCAGTGGTACGTGCTGCCATACACCAGCCTGATGGGGTGATGGCCGAGAAAGCCAAGGCACGCTACTGCAACCTCAGAATGCTGCTTTGGATGGTGCTCATACTCTTCAATGCCGTCATGTACTATGAAGCCCCCATGACGCGCAACCCCACATACTGTGTGTTGATGCTTTTTGTGGCAGGAGTGTTCTGTTGGCCCAAGACGGCTGATGAAGAAGAATGAAGTCTGCAGGAAAACATCCTTTCCCCTTACCCGAAAAAACAGAAAAATGGAAATAAAAACAGCGGAATTTCTCGTATCCTCAAGCCGTGCTGACCAGTGTCCCGATGTGAACGGTAAGCCGGAGTATGCGTTTATCGGTCGTTCGAATGTCGGAAAAAGCAGTCTGATCAACATGCTTACACGCCGTAAGGGGCTCGCCATGACATCGTCGACACCCGGAAAGACCATGCTCGTCAATCACTTTATTATTAATAATGAGTGGTATCTTGTCGACCTGCCGGGTTACGGATATGCCAAACGCGGAAAAAAGGAGATGGAGAAACTTTCGAACCTCATCTCGCACTACGTCTGCGACCGTGAAGAACTCACTTGCCTATTCGTGCTCATCGATTCGCGGCTGAAGCCCCAGAAAATCGATCTCGAATTCATTGAATGGCTTGGTGAGGAGGGTATCCCATTTGCCATCGTCTTCACCAAGGCCGACAAGAACAAGGCCGGTGAGCTGCGGAAGAACGTCGACACCTTCCTCAACACCCTTAAGGAAACGTGGGAAGAACTGCCGCCTCACTTCATCACTTCGAGCGAAAAGGGGCTTGGCCGCAACGAACTTCTGGCATACATTGAAGAAGTCAACGTTTCGGTAAGCGAGAGCAGAGGCTGAGTTTACTCAGACTATGCCGAGCGCAAGAAACGAAGAGCAAGGTTCAACGTTTCGGTAAGCGAGAGCAGAGGCTGAGTTTACTCAGACTATGCCGAGCGCAAGAAACGAAGAGCAAGGTTCAACGTTTCGGTAAGCGAGAAAGGGGAATCTATATTCAGTAAGCATGAAAGTCTGGACAGACAGTATACGCCGAGTGAAAATCGCACTTGTGGTGACAGCGGTAGCCATTGCTGTGGTTTCGCTCGTTGTCAGCCATATCCTCGTACGCGACCTTCAGCGCGAGGAGGTGGAGCGTATGGAAGTCTGGGCCGAAGCCATGCGGTCGCTTATCAATGCCGACGAGAATACCGACCTCAATCTGGTGCTCAAAGTCATCAACGGCAACCATTCCATACCCCTTATGGTCGTGGACGAGACGGGTGCCGTTACCATACACCGCAATATTCCCTTTGCCGATTTCAGTACAGAAGATTCCATCCAGCAAGTTGAAAATTTCCTCCATCGCATGCAGCGTGAGGGCGAAAAGATGGAAGTGAAGTTCACTGCTGAAACGGAAACCGGAACCCCAAAGGCCGCGCGTCTTGAAATTTGGTATGAAGATTCCCTCCTTCTGCGTCGTCTGGCATGGTTCCCCTTTGTGCAGCTTGGTGTGGTGGGACTCTTTGTCGTCATTGCTGTTTTTGCTCTTCTTTCTTCGAAACGTGCAGAACAGAGCAAGGTGTGGGTAGGACTTTCCAAGGAGACCGCGCACCAGCTCGGTACCCCCATCTCCTCGCTCATGGCATGGACCGAAGTGCTCGGCGAACTGTATGAGGGTGATGAGATGATAGCCGAGATGAAAAAGGATGTGAAGCGTCTGGAACTCATTGCCGAACGTTTTTCGAAAATCGGTAGTGTGCCTGAACTCAAAGTTGGCAACCTGTGCGAGGTCATTGACCATGTGGTGTCCTATATCCGTCGTCGTACCTCGGACGATGTGGTAATGGAATGCCGTTTCCCGGAAGACCGCCGTGCGACGCTTCCCCTATGTGCTCCGTTGCTCGAATGGGTGGTAGAGGTGCTGTGCAAGAATGCAATCGATGCAATGGCTGGCAGCGGAAGCATTACCATCACCGTCTTTCGCAGCAGTTGGCAGTGGGTTGTCGATGTCAAGGATACAGGAAAAGGCATTCCCAATAAACACCTCAAGACTGTCTTCAAGCCAGGATTCACCACCAAGCAACGAGGATGGGGACTCGGGCTGTCGCTAGCCAAGCGTATTGTTGAGGAATACCATGGCGGGCGCATCTATGTAAAAGCGTCCGAGATGGGTGTGGGGACCACTTTCCGCATCGAACTCAAGGCCTGACGCCATCGTCTGCCAAAGGCCTAAACACCCCTTTTTTGAAATGTTAATTGGATGTTTAGCGGATGTAAATGTGAGAAATCAATACAAATTCTTTAAAAATGTCGGGAATACCGGGGCTAAATGTTAATTTTGCAATGCGTTTTGCGATGTATGCACACAGTAAGACGAAGTCTTGATGCGGAGGTATACCGCCTTCGGTCGCTCCGGTACGCACGTTTTCCCTGCTGACTGCTTTGGGAAACTACCGACGGGAAATAGCCATGGGGCATGTATATCGGTACGACAACCGGTCTCTAAACTATCGAAAGCCAAAGGGACCCGGAAGTTCCATCCCCTTGTATTGCAATCTGAAAAACAAAAAATCCAAGATAATTCCATGAGATTCTTCAAGTTCATTGCGGCAGTAGCCCTTTTCATTTCCTTGGCATCTTGTGCATCTTATGACAAAGTGCCGTATTTCCAGGACCTGAACAGCGAGGCCAATCTTCCCACCCTCAATGCCACGGACTATACGCTGAGGTTGGCACCGGCAGACATGATTAATATTGTTGTCAGTTCGGCCCTCAGTCCGGAAATCGCCACCAGCTTCAACCTTCCCCTGCAGTCGAACCGCATCGGTGCGCCCGCCGGACAGGTCAGCGCACAGAGCACACAGTCGACCATGCCCTATCTCATTGATTCGAATGGCAATATCGACTTCCCTGTTGTAGGAAAGATTCATGTCGCAGGCAGCACCCGTGAAGAAGTGGAGACCATCATCAAGAATATCCTTGTGGAACAGAAACTGCTGAACGATGCTGTTGTCACCTGCCAGGTGATGAACCAGTACATCAATGTCATCGGTGATGTAAAGACTCCCGGAAGAATCCAGATTGACAAGGACAATCTGACCATCGTGGAAGCCCTTGCCAAGTGCGGAGACCTCAATATCACCGGCGAACGCCACAATGTCACCGTCATCCGTCGCGTCGGAGACCAACAGAAGGTCTATCATGTTGACCTCACCAGTGCCCAGGATGTGTTCGGCTCGCCTGTATATTACCTTCTGCCCAACGACATCGTATACGTTAATCCCAATAAAACGAAGCAACGCACCAGCACACCGAACGGTAATACCTGGCAGAGCCCGCTCATCTACATCTCCACCTTCTCCATGCTGATGTCCATCGCCACCACCATCGTGGCATTGACCAAATAAAGGGGAAATATACGTTACGGCACATTATTAGCACAACATTCCTCATACATACAAATCCGACATGTCCGACTTTGTAAACACGCCTCAAGAGGAAACCAACAGCGGAGGCTTTGATTTCCAGGATGCCGTATACCTCTGCATCAGCAAATGGTATTGGTTTGTCATTTCCATCGTGCTCTGTCTGAGCATCGGTGTGCTACAGATTCTTCGCACTACACCGGTCTATACCCGTTATGCCACACTCATGATTAAGGATGTGGAGGGCAGAAAGGGAAGCATCGAGCAGCAAATCAGTGAACTCGGAGGATACAGTGCCTCGAACGTCAACAACGAAGTGCTGGCGTTGCAGAGCCCTGCCATCACCGAGGAGGTGGTGAAACGCCTGCATCTTGATGTCAACTATTCCATTGACGGGGTGTTCCACAACTATACCCTCTACGGACGTACGCTCCCCATTGAGGTAAAGTTCCTTTCGCTTACCGAGGATGACGATGTGAGTTTGACCATTGAACTCGATGGAAAGGGAAACTACGTCATGTCGGAGTTCAAGGGGCCCCGTACGAAACCCGAGGATGAGGGCAAGAGCATCCGCGGACGTCTGCACAGCATCATCAACACCCCTGTAGGACGCATCCTCGTAGATCCCTCCCAGAATTTCTACGATGTCGGCAAACCCATCCATGTTCACCGTACCTCCATCAAGGCGGCCACCGGAAGCTATAACCGTGTGGGAGTGTCGCTCATGGAAAAACAGAGTAACATGCTCCGTCTGGTCTTCAACGATGTCAATACACAGCGTGCCGAAGACGTAATCAATACCACCATTGAGGTCTACAACGAAAACTGGATTGACGACAAGAACCAGATTGCCGTCAGCACATCGCAGTTTATCAACGAGCGCCTCCGCGTCATCGAAAGCGAACTTGGAAGCGTTGACCACAGCATCTCTTCCTACAAGAGTGCAAACATGATTCCTGATGCCGAAACGGCAGCCTCAAGCTATATGTCGAAGGCCGATGCTACCGGTGACCGTCTCCTCGACCTTAACAACCAGCTTTATATGGCGAAGTATGTGCGTCAGATGGTTTCCGACGAACGTGAAAAGTTCGAACTCCTTCCCGCCAACTCCGGCATAAACTCCACCAGCGTCGAACAACTCATTGCTGAGTACAATGAGAACATTCTGCTCCGCAACCGTCTCCTCAGTAACATGTCGGTAAACAGCCCGCTGATTGCCGACCTCGAGAGCCGCATCAACAACCAGCGTCAGGTGATTGTGCAGAGCATCGACAACTTCATCCTTACGCTTAACACCCAGGCCGGACAGTTGAAGGCCCAGGAACAGCAGCTCAATTCCAAGATTGCCAACACGCCGGTGCAGAGCACCTATCTCACCAGCATCGGTCGTGAGCAGAAAGTAAAGGAAAGCCTCTACATCTTCCTCCTCCAAAAACGTGAGGAGAACGAACTTTCAATGGCCTTCACGGCCTATAACACCCGGCTCATCACACCGCCTACAGGAAGTAATGCCCCCACGTCGCCCGTTAAGCGTAACATCCTCTTCCTCGCCCTCTGCATTGCCATCGTAGTTCCTCTGCTCGTCATCATCATCAGAGAACTGATGAACACCACAGTCCGTGGACGTAGGGACCTCGAGGGACTTACTGTCCCCTATATTGGAGAAATACCGATGTCGTACAAGAGTCCCGGATTCTTCAAGCGGATTTTCGCCAGAAAGAAGCTGAAACAGGAGAAACGCAAGATCGTTGTCGAGGACCACAACCGCGACATGATCAACGAGGCCTTCCGCGTGCTGAGAGCAAACTTCGAGTTCTGCGGAAAGAAGTTCGGAAATGGGGTGGTGACCATGGTGACATCTGCCAACGTATCGTCCGGTAAGACGTTCATTACCACCAACCTTGCCGCATCGATGGCTATCAAGAACCAGCGTGTCATCATTATAGACCTCGACCTCCGCAAGGGTACATCATCCGGTTTCGTCGGGAAACCCAAGATTGGCATCACCGATTACCTCGTCGGACAGTGTGGACTCGACGATGTGAAATATGCCTATGAGAAGATTCCCAATCTCACCATTATACCTGTAGGTACCATTCCCCCGAATCCTACGGAACTTCTCTACGACGAGCGGTTGGCACAGCTCATCACCACCCTGAAGAAGGAGTACGACTATATCTTCATTGACTGTCCTCCCGTTGAGATTGTCGCCGATGCCAGCATCATCCGAAACTATGCCGACATGACGCTCTTCATCGTACGGTCCATGTACTTCGAACGTTCCATGATTCCTGAAATCGAAAACTTCTATCGTACACAGCGTTATCCCAATATGCTGCTCGTACTCAATGGTACCGACCACATCTACAAGAGTTACGGCTACCATCGTTATGGCTATCGCTATGGTTACCGATATGGCTATGGCAATAATTGATACCGCCTGGGGAATGGCAGGGACAATCCACCCATACCAGGCAATGTTACTGCATTGAAAAACCTTGAACCGGGTACATCAGCCTTTGATGCGCCCGGTTCGAGGCGTATATGACACAAGGGGATTTTCCCCCATCTTTTCATCGAAAAACAACTCACCATGCGAATCCTTTCCATCGATTACGGCAAACGCCGGACAGGACTGGCCGTGACCGACCCGTTGCAAATCATTGCCGGAGGACTTGCAACCATCGACACCCGCGATGTCCTGAAGTTCATTACGGATTATGTAAAGCGCGAACCCGTGGAAACCATTGTCATCGGACTTCCGGTGCAATCCAATGGGCAACCTTCCGAAAACCAAAGCCGCGTGCGCTGCTTCACAGGAGAACTTCGGAAGGCTTTGCCTGAAATTCCAGTAGTGTTCTACGACGAACGCTATACTTCCGTCATTGCTCACCAGGCAATCATCGCATCCGGTGTCGGACGCAAACGTCGTCAGACGGACAAGGGGCTCGTGGATGAAATTTCCGCCACCATCATCTTGCAGAACTATCTCGAGAATCTCAAGATGAAACATTAATCCGTAATCCGTCTTTCTTTCCAAACCTTTCCGGACATCCCAAGCATAGAAAAAATAACAATGGCCATCCTCTGATGCCATTTTCAAACACCTTTCATACCCTAATGATCTATCCCATCTATACCTATGGTAACCCCGTGCTGCGACAGGTGGCACAGGACATTGACAAGGAATACCCCAACGTCCAGCAACTCATCGACGACATGTTCGAGACCATGTACCACAGTCAGGGAGTCGGCCTTGCTGCGCCCCAGATCGGACTCTCCATCCGTCTTGTGGTCATCACGCTCGACTGTCTGTCGGAAGACTACCCCGAATACAAGGATTTCAACGCGGCCTACATCAACCCGCATATCGTGGAAGTTGACGAAACGGAGACAAAACTGATGGACGAGGGATGCCTCTCCCTCCCCGGCATCAGCGAACCTGTGCGCCGTCCCACCCGCATCCGGGTGAAGTATCTTGACCGTGAATGGAATGAGCACGACGAGTGGGTGGAAGGATATCTGGCTCGAGTGATGCAACACGAGTTCGACCATCTCGAAGGAAAGGTCTTTACCGACCGTATTTCCCCGCTCCGCAAGCAGCTCATCAAGAAGAAGATGGCGAACCTTCTCGCCGGAAAGTTCAGCTGCAGCTACAAGACCAAGCGGAAGTGAGCCGCCCATTTTAGGGCTTTTCCGTGAGGGGAGGAGGACAGCATGGAAGTCTCCCTCCCGACAAATACATCCAATACTCATACAACGTCCAATGATTCTTCGACGAAACATTCGACATTCCCTGATGACAGCAGGCAAAGGTTTGTGCTTTTGCTTGCTGTCGTTGTGCTTTTTCCATATTCCGCAGGTCGCATTTTCGCAGGTCAACACCCAGCAGGTGCTCCTCATGGGACGTGCAGCTCTGTATTACGACGACTATATCACCGCCATTCATTATTTCAATACCGTCCTTGAGGCAAAGCCCTATATGTCCGATGCGCTCTATTACAGGGCCGCTGCAAAGTTCTCGCTCGAGGACTACGAAAGTGCGCAGGCCGACCTCGACCAGGCTGTGCTCTTCAACCCCTTCCGTGTGGAGTATTACCAGTTGCGTGGTCTTTGCCGTATCCATACTGCTGATTACGAGGGGGCAATAGCCGATTATTCCGAAGTCATCCGTGAGAACGCCAAGGACCAGAGTGCCGTCTATAACCGTATCCTATGCCGTATGGAGCTCAAGGATTTCGACCGTGCCGATTTGGAACTCGACACCCTTCTGCAACTATGGCCGAAGTTCACAAGGGCCTATCTTATCAAGGCGCAGCTCTGCCTTGAACGCAAGGATACACTTGGCGGACTGCATTGGGCAGACTCCCTGCTTGTCATAAGTCCCCGCGAGCATGCGGCTTGGGCCTTCAAGGGACGCTATGCACTACAGCACGAGGACTATGCCCTTGCCGACTCGTGTTATACCCAGGCCCTGCGTTATGAAAAGGGAAATGTGGACTATTACGTCGAACGTGCACAGACGCGCAATGCCCAAAGCCGCTACGCACTGGCGATGGCCGACTACGACAGGGCTATTGAAATGGTTCCGCAGCATTTTGTGGCACACTATAACCGTGGGCTTATCCGTGCTCTTGTCGGTGACGACAACCGTGCCATAGAGGATTTTGACTTCGTCATTTCAGAAGAGCCCGACAATGTGCTGGCTGTCTACAACCGCGCTGAGCTCCGAAAGAATATCGGTGATTTCAAGGGAGCGATTTCCGACTATTCGCAACTCATCTCAGCCTATCCGAATTTCCTTTACGGTTATGCCCAGCGTGCGCAGTGCTACCGTGCCGTTGGAGATGTCCGCCATGCGGTACGCGACGAAGCCTACGTCCGTCGTGCCGACTACGACCTTGTTTTCGGAAATGGCGGCAGACGCCCTGTGAAGACGGTACGCAAACGTTCGGAAAAAGCCCTTGAACGCTATGACCAGCCCATCGTCGAGGACGAAGATACAACACGCCATTATGCCAGTGAGTTTGCCGGAAAGGTACAGAACCGCAAGGTGGAACGCGTGTTTCTCCCACCATGTCATACCGAGGGGGAAAAACTTGTCATCGATGCCCTTCGTCAGCCCATCTATGCTCCTGACGAAAGACTCCGGGCCTTGGTGGACCATACCAACAGCCTTTTGGATGCCGGACGGAAGGACGAGGCCTTGGCGGCCCTTCGGAAGGCTGTGGAGACGGAATGGACCGCAGAAGCTGTGCTTTATTATAATATAGGATGTGTGGAAGCCGAAAGCGGAAGTCTCGAAAAGGCCGGAGAAGCCTTTGCCAAAGCCTTCGAACTCGATGCCAAGATGGCTGAAGCCCTCTACAACCGTGCGGTGGTTTATCTGCTTCAGGGGCGTAATGACGAGGCCGTTCCCTTGCTGTCCACTGCCGGAGAGATGGGGCTTTATAAGGCGTATAACCTTCTGAAGCAGGCAAAGAACCGGAAATGATTTGCAAGAACATACCCATGATTTCCCATTTGTCACGAATCCTGAAAGACTTATCCTAACCATTCATGTCTGAGAAGCAAAATATTGAACTGCTGGCTCCTGCCAAGACTGCAGATATCGGCATAGAGGCCATCCTCCACGGTGCTGATGCTGTGTATATTGGCGGACCGGGATTCGGAGCGCGTGCCGCAGCCGGAAACAGTGTCGACGACATACGTCGCCTGTGTCACTTTGCGCACCTTTATGATGCCCGGGTTTATGTCACGCTCAATACTATCCTTTACGACGATGAGATTCCGGCAGTCGAAAGCCTTGTACGCGAACTTTACGATGCTGGTGTCGATGCCCTCATCACCCAGGACCTTGCACTCCTGGCTCTCGACCTGCCGCCGATAGCCCTGCATGCCTCGACTCAGATGGACAACTGCACGCCGGAGCGCGCAAGGTTCCTTGAAGCGGCAGGGTATTCGCAGATTGTGCTTGCACGCGAACTGTCGTTGCAGCAGATTGCTGGCATACATACCGCTACATCGCTTCCCCTCGAGGCCTTTGTCCATGGTGCCCTTTGTGTCAGCTATTCCGGCCGTTGCTATGCTTCGGAATACTGTTTTTCACGTTCTGCCAATCGTGGTCGCTGTGCCCAGTTCTGTCGTCTTGCCTTCGACCTCGTAGATGCCGATGGTAGGGTCGTCAATGCTACGGAACACAAAGATTCGCGTCCACGACCGCAACAGGGACGCCATTTGCTCTCCCTGCGCGACATGAACCGTTCGGCACACCTCGAAGCCATGATGGATGCCGGAGTAAGAAGTTTCAAGATTGAAGGGCGCCTGAAGGATGTGGCATATGTAAAGAATGTTACAGCCTTTTACCGCCGTGCCATCGACGAGATACTCGAACGCCGTAGCGATGATTATCAGCGCGCTTCTGCGGGTGTGCATACTTTTGCCTTCGAACCTGCATTGGCGAAGAGTTTCAACAGGGGCTTCACGGACTATCTTCTTCAGGGACGTACCCCCGATTTATGGAATTTCTCCACACCGAAGTCCATAGGAGAACATGTGGGAACAATCTCACGTGTGTCAGCACGTTCATTTACCATAACTCTTAATCGTGAAGCCGGACCTCTCCATAATGGCGACGGATGCGTAAGTTTCATTAACGGTCTTCCTACAGGGTTCCGTGCCAACCGTGTGGAATCCTCAGCCGATGGACGCTATGCAGAGGTCTTTCCGTTGAAGATGCCTACCTTACAGCCTGGTGCTCCAGTCTATCGTAACGAAGACACCCAATGGGAACAAATCCTTTCCCGCCCCTCGGCAGAGCGTAGAATGTATCTCTCTTTCACACTCATGGAGCAGGAAGATGGCTATCTGCTACGGGCGGAATCTGAGGGTGAAGAGGTCGAGGTGACGATTGCAGCCTCCCATCAGCCGGCAGAAAAACCTCAAACTGAAGTCATCCGACGGCAGTTGCAGAAACTTGGCAACACAGCCTTTGTGCTTCGCGACCTCATCGTGTATACCTCGGGTGAGCGTTTCGTTCCGGCCTCTCTCCTCTCTGCCGCACGTCGTCAGGCAGTGGAAGCCTTGTCCGATGCACTCCGTGTCCGGCATCTTGTCCACCGTGATGTCCGTCGTCCGTCGCTTGCTCCCAATTTTAATGGCCGGCATTTGCCGTTCAATGCCAATATATCCAACCGTTTGGCACGTGAATGGGCTTTGCAGCACGGAGCGTCACAGGTTGATGAAGCTTTCGAATTGCAACAGCCTGGGCGGCAGTCCGTCATCATGACCTGTCGTCATTGTCTGCGTTTTGCATTCGGACAGTGTCCCAAGGTTACCGGAACCCGTCCGCGGTGGCACGAACCTTTGGCTTTGCGCCTGCCCGACGGCAGGAGTTTCCCCCTGCGTTTTGATTGTTCCCGCTGTGAAATGCAGGTGCTTACCCCTGAACGCTGACATCTCCTTTTCCCTTTCCTGCATACTATACCCTTAAGAAAAAGGAAAATCCCCATTAGCTTATGCGCAGTATTCTTTTTCTGTTGTTTGCTGTCTGTGCCATGGTGTCTTGCCATCGCGACCGTCCCCAGTGCACCGAGTTCTGGCATACTTCCGGCATTGATTCCGTCGCTTTCCGCCAGCAGCATCATTTTTGGAAGAACTTCAATTTTGTTGCCACCGATTCCATACCTCTCGAAGCCAGTCTGCCGGGAGAGGTGGCAAGCATCTTTGTGCCCGACAGTGCCATCCTCGAAACTGACGACCAGGTGGTGGTGACAGACATTGCCATCGTCCCTGCCGATGCGGAAGACAGTGTATGGGTGATGGTGGCGCGCGACCAGATGACGATGGGGTGGGTACACGAGCAGACGCTTCTCGAACGGGCGGTTCCTGACAATGGGGTTTCGCGGTTCATTCACCATTTTTCCGACTCACGCATACTGCTCTTCCTCTCCTGCCTTTGCCTGGCTTTCATACTTTTCATCGTCCAGCGTTTCCGTAGGGAGCATTTTCTGATTGTCCATTTCAACGATATCCGTAGTTTTTATCCCACGCTCCTCTGTCTTTGTATGAGCGGACTGGCAGCATTCTATGGCAGCATTCAGAATTTTCAGCCCGAGGTCTGGAAGGAATTCTTTTTCTATCCCACGCTCAATCCTTTCGGTCAGCCCCGCGTCATCATGCTCTTCCTCATCGGAGTATGGGCTTTGCTTGTCATCTTCATTGCTGTCGTCGACGATATCCGCAAGCAGCCCGATGTGGTCAATGGGGTGTCGTACATGATTTCCCTCTGTGGTGTCTGCATGTCGCTCTATCTTTTCTTCAGTGTCAGCGTGCAGTACTACATCGGTTATCCTCTCCTGTTGCTCTACTGGGCTTTTGCACTTCACCGTCATCTACGTCATAATACCGCCCCCTATGTATGCGGGGCCTGTGGTGCTCCTTTGCATACGCTTGGCAAATGCCCGAATTGTGGCTCCATCAACGAATAGAGAAACTCTTGACGGGGCATCAGTTCATACCCCAACAGGAGAGTGATACGACGTTCCGGAAAACAAAAACATCGGACTTCTTTGAGGCAAACATCCGTACTTTCGATGCAAAACATCCGTACTTTTGCCCAAAGAAGTCCGATGTTTTGCTTCTTCCGAAAAATCGTTTTTGTTATGCCATAAGCATCCGTGAAATTTACATTGGTAGCAATGGCGGAAAGCGAAAGAAGACATGGGATTCCCAGTATACCACGTGCATTTTACATCGAAAAGACATCTGCAGAAACAGACAATTCGCAGGAGCCCGTAAAGTGCAAAGAAGGCAATATTGAGACCTGTATCTGAGAAATTGAGATAACAAAAGCAAGTTAAATGGACCGGAATGGAATGAAAAAGCATGGTTTTCTGCAAAAAATGCTGAAGTTTTCTTGTGGGTTATCAAAAATCGCCGTACCTTTGCATCGCTTTTGAGAACGAAGGGCGCTTAGCTCAGCTGGTTCAGAGCGTCTGCCTTACAAGCAGAGGGTCGGGGGTTCGAATCCCTCAGCGCCCACTAAACTATCGAAAGGTGGTTTTTTAAAGGGTGAATGTTTCTCAAAAGCGACCGGGCGCTTAGCTCAGCTGGTTCAGAGCGTCTGCCTTACAAGCAGAGGGTCGGGGGTTCGAATCCCTCAGCGCCCACCCGGTAATTGCGATAATCATCGCAGCAAATGCAGATTCCGGTTCTGCGCTTGTTTTTCCATTTTTTTTAGAATAAGGGCGCTTAGCTCAGCTGGTTCAGAGCGTCTGCCTTACAAGCAGAGGGTCGGGGGTTCGAATCCCTCAGCGCCCACACAAACAGAATTATCCATAGAAGAGTTCCAACATCAGTATTGGAGCTCTTTTTTCGTTTATGGGGCTGTGGTTTGTGTTTCCTTGTGAATTGCCCCGAAACAATGTGATGAATTGTAAAACCAATCCCTTTTTTCTTTTCTGAGAATAGTATGAAACACTGCTGTTATTTTCTTACACTTGCTGCCTCGCTGTGCTTCTTGCAGCCCGTAGCGGCACAGTCTCCGATGCAGCAATCGTCTGGCGTACAGCGCCTTCGGGCTGACCAGCGTCAGCATCGTGCAGAGGCATCCGCATCGGGACGCTTGCAGATGCAACGTGGCGACGCCCTGGCGCAACGCCGCAATCTCACAGACGAATCACTTCCACGGCTCCGGGCACCCCAGATGGCTGAGGCTACAGGTACAGAACTTTGGGGCAACGTTATTTATGCCCGCTCTTGGGAGCCTGAGGATGTGGAACCTGCATACGGTGTCTATGCATATAGTCCCGAGGCCGGATCAAATTATGTATATGCCCGACCTGTGGCGGTTGATGACAAGTTGCGTGCCAACGGTTCGGGAACTTTCTACGATGGTGTATACCATTTCATGCTCTACGACATATGGTCGTATTATCAGGAATGGGATACCGCAAAGTGGATACAACTTCGGGAGGTGGAGGACAACAGCAAGGCCTTCAACGCTACAGATACGGACTATGACGTCGTCACCGGTCTTTCGTATGGCTGCTATTATAATCCTGCCACTGATTCCTATGAATTTGCCGCTGTCGACTATGGCACCCGTAGCAAGTTGGTGCGGTGTCCCTGCGACCTTTATATTGCCATCGCCATCAACAGCCGTGGCGAAGTCTATGGTGTGAAGTGGAGCGACAGCAGCCTCTATCGCATCGACAAGGCTACCGGCGAGGAGACTTTGGTGGGTCCTACGGGCATGGAGGTGGGAGATTATCTGCAGAGTGCTACCTTCGACCGCAGCAACGACGTGATGTATTGGGCTTGCAACGACATGTATGGCGAATCGTACCTTTGCACGGTGGACACCGAGACCGGACGTGCTACCAGACTTGCCATTTTTTCCGATCGTGAGCAGCTTTCGAGTCTCTATGTTCCTGAGCGTTCCATGCCCGATACCCCGGCGGCATCCACTGGACTCAAACTTGATTTCTCTCAAGGTAGCTTGACGGGTGATGTGATTTTTACCCTTCCGTCACTTACTGTGGATGGCAAAGCATTGTCCGGAACGCTTGACTATACCGTGATGGTAAACGGTCAGGAAGCGGTTTCCGGCCAGGCAAATCCACTGGTACAGGTCAGACATACGCTAACCGTCCCCGAGGGCTTTGCCCTTGTACGGGTAGTGGCGTCCAATGCTTCGGGCAAGGGAAAGGAGGCCGTATCGCGCCAATGGTTTGGAGCCGACACCCCAAGTCCTGTGGAAGATGTAAGCCTCTCTTTGACAGGCGAATACAATAATCATGCAAAAGTAACCTGGAATGCCCCCTCTGGAACAGGAATCCATGGTGGATACGTGGCCACAGACCAACTCCTTTATGATGTGGTACGCTATCCCGACAGTCTGGTCGTAGCATCAAAGATTCCCCTCACAAGTTTTGAAGAGGACCTTGACATCAACCGTCCGGGCATATGGTGGTATGGTGTCACTGCATACAATGGCAGTCTGAAGGGCGAAGAGACATGCAGCGGAAACGGTACCAGTAAGGGTATTGCTGGGGTTCCGTATTTCGAAGGCTTTGATACAAAGGATGCCTTCAACCAGTTTGAAATCATCGATGCCAACAACGACGGCTGCACATGGATTTACAATTCAAAAGTGCACATGGCACAATATTCCGCCAGTTATACCAATGATGCCGATGACTGGTTATTGTCGCCTGAAATCAATCTTCTGAGTGGCCGAATGTACAAGCTTGAATTTGTCTACAAAGGTTTCGACGACCGTAAGCCCGAACGCCTGGAAATGGCCATAGGGCAGGGCAGTAATGTGGCAAGATACACCACAGTAGTTGAACCGATGGTCATCGGAAACTACGACCGTCTGCAGCATGAGAGCCTGTTCGAGGTGCCTTCCGATGGTCGTTACCGGCTGGGCTTGCATGCCATGAGCGATATGGGAGCCTACTATCTCTATGTAGACAGTCTTTCCATTACAGAATATGCTTTGAGTGGAGCCCCCATGGCGGTCACTGATTTCCAGGTGATTCCGGCTGTTGACGGAACCGCCGAAGCCGTCCTGCGCTTTGTATGTCCTGTAAAGTCGAACGACGGTAAGGACCTCCAGCGGCTTTCGAAGGTTGAAATCTTACGCGACAATGTCTGCATACACACTTTTTCCGAAGTGTCCCCCGGAGAGGCCCTGGAATATTCTGACAGGGAAGTTCCCAACGGCAATCATCTCTATCGTGTGATAGCTTGGAGCGAGGCAGGTAAGGGCGCAGAAAACACTTGCCAGACTTTTGTGGGGCAGGATTTTCCGCTGGCACCGCAGAATGTTCGCCTTGCTGATCTTGGCGGTACGTTGCGTCTGACGTGGGAAGCTCCCGGAAGCGTGGGCATCAACGGCCATTATGTCCATGTCGACGGGTTGGAATATACCGTCTATACCTCCAGCTATTCCGGTATCCTCACACCCTATGCCGAGGTAAAGGGCGCAAAGTCGATTGACATCACCGATGCTTTTGCCGCCGGTGCCCAGCAGATGGTATACTTTGTCGTCCGTGCCAAATCGCCAGCTGGCGAAGGTGACCGCGCTTCGTCAAATTCCTTAATTGGTGGAGCCCCCTATCAGCTTCCCTTCCTCGAGAGTTTCCCTAATGGCACTTATCCTGAAACATTCTGGATGTCGCAGGGATACAATCCCTTCCGTCTGGCAAACAACATCTCCTATAACGCTGACGGTGGATGTATGGGGTGGAAGTCGAACGGATTTGACCACGAAGGTTGGATGAGTTCCGGAAAGATTTGCCTCAAGGACGCCTCAAGTCCCTATCTCATATTTGCCTATTATGCCCTCCCCGGTGAGGAAATGCTCCTCAAGACTTCCGTCATCCAGCACGATGGGACGGAAACCGTTGTAGACATTCTTGATTTCGGAACGCTCGAGGGCGAAGAAGGATGGCGCGTCCACAAGGTCGACCTCAGTGCATTCAACGAACAGCCGTTCGTTCTTCTTCAGCTTCATGCTGCCGGTACGGACATCCTCACTCCGCTTTATATTGACCATATACGTGTGGAGGACATCATGGAGCGCAATCTCCGCATCTCTTCCCTTGAAGTGCCTGCAGAGGTCCACACCCAGCATCCTGCCCATTGCTATGCACGTGTGGAAAATTCCGGAAGGACCGATGTGGAGGACTATACTGTACGTTTCTTTGTCAATGATGTACAGGTGGGAGAAGTGGCAGGGAAGGACCTCGCCGCTTTTGAGGGTGAACGCTGTGGTTTCGATTATCTTCCGCAGGTTTCTTTAGAGGGAACTGCTGACCGCACTGTCCGTGCGGAGGTGGTTTGCGATGCAGACGGTAAGGCAGGGGACAATTTCTCTGCTCTTCATACTCTTCGTGTGATTGTTCCTGACTATCCCGTCGTCGACAATCTGGCAGCCACTGCTGTGGAAGGCACGGAAAGACTCTGCCTGACATGGTCGGAACCCCGTCAGGAGGCTGTGGCGAAGACGGAATCCTTTGAATCGTATCTCCATAAGGAGAATGTGCTCACGCCTTGGACTACCGTTGATGTGGAGCGCGGTCAGACCTACACGAATACCAAAATGGACGCCGGATACTCGAATGTCGAGGCTTCGTTCTGGGTGTTCAATCCTTATGTGGCAGCGGTGACCGAAGACAATCTTGAGAATTATCTGCCTCAAGATGGCCGTCAATGCCTTATGGCAGCGGCATCGCAGCTTTCTACCATCAAGCATGGCGACCGTAATGACGATTGGATCATTTCGCCCGAGGTGGGCGGAGGCGAGGCACAGACCATTGCTTTCTATGCCAAGGCCGCCAAGGAAATCTATGGTGGCGGCGAACCCTTCGAGGTTCATGCTTCAGCTACTTATCCCGAAGTGCAGTGCTTCCAGAAACTTGCATCATATACGGCTCCTGGAAAATGGACGGAATATGAGGTTGCCTTGCCTGAAGGCACACGCTATTTTGCCATACGTTATGTCGGAAACGACGATAACTTCATGTTCCTTGTTGACAACATCCGGTATTCTACCGGCGTAATGAAAGTGCTGGGATACCGCATCTATTGCGGTTCGGAACTTGTGGCAGAAACAGCCGCCGACGTCCATGCATATGAGGTGCCGAAGTCCGATGTGCCGTATTATGTCACTGTGTGCTATGACAATGGTGAATCTGGTTTCTCGAATCCTGCTTCTGATGCCTCCGGCATCCTCCAGCTTGAAGTCGGGGAGGAGGAATCAAATTGGTATGACGTATTCGGGCACCGTGTCGACTGCCGCAATGCAGGAAAAGGAATATTCATTTCGTCCGATGGCCGGAAGATTGTGAAATGACCGGCCGGTGTCAAGGACTTGAAAATAATGCATTTGCATGATTGAAGAGGAGTGTCTCCAAATGGAAAAGTGGGGACGCTCCTTTTCTTTTATGTCAACCAGTCTTTTCTGCCGCTGTTTCTCGTAGTCGTTTTGCTTTTTCGGAAAACAGCGTCGATACGCTTTTTTGTGCAAGGCACTGTGAAAAAACTCTCTCTTTCAATGGTTTTGAGTGATTGGCCCGGAGAAAATCGGGCAAAATTTGGGAGTTCCGAGCAAAAAACGTAATTTTGCACCATATTATGCACGGAATCCAGCACTCTGAGGTTCTGTTTGCCTTTTCTTCTTATGAAACATCTTTTCTGTACCTTTCTCGCATTCTGTATGATGCTTCCCATGATGGGTCGCAAACGCCAGGCAGAAGTGACCTTTGAAACATCAAAGGGTATCATAGTCGTTACGCTCTACAACGACACTCCTATACATCGTGACAATTTCATCCGCAACGTGAAGGCGGGAACCTATGATGGCGTCCTCTTCCATCGTTGCATCCGTAATTTCATGATTCAGAGCGGTGATCCTACGAGCAGGAATGCACGTCCCGGAGAAAGACTTGGCGAAGGGGATGAAACTGCTGCTGACCGCTTGCCGGCTGAATTCCGTATGCCGCAGCATTTCCATCGTCGTGGAGTCCTTGCCGCAGCCCGTGAGGGTGACGAGTACAATCCGGAAAAGAAGTCTTCCTCCCAGCAGTTCTATATTGTTACCGGACGGACATTTTCCGATGAGGAACTTGACGCCCAGCTCCAGCGTGTACAGAAAATGACAGGAAAAGAAGATCTTTGGACTCCTGAAATCCGTGAAGCCTATCGCACTGTTGGCGGAACCCCCCATCTTGACGGGTCGTATACCGTCTTTGGTGAGGTGAAGAAAGGTATGGATGTAGTCGACAGCATTCAGGCAATGGCCACCGACAGTTATGACCGGCCCCTCGAGGACATACGTATCATCCGCGCTAAGGTAAGTAAACGCGGACGTCTTCGTTGACACGTAGCACGAAGGATTCTTTCTGATTCCTCCGGCCTCGTCTTAGGGTGCTGCATTTCAAATCGTGGTGATTCCCCCTTAGACGATTCTGTCCCAATATTATAAAGTTTTCAACCAGATGGCGCATTGTAGTTGCGACCATCCTTTCTCACAGAAAATATGAAGCGGACATCCGCATAAAACCATTCGTAAATGTTCAAGAAAATCATAGGTCTTTTATGCCTTTCTTTGGCGATGTCAATGATTGTCCCTGCCACTGCGGTAGCCCAGACCGTGGAGGTCGACGGCATCGCTTACGCCATCAATGTAGGCGATGGTTATGCATCGGTTTCCAAAAACAACAACACCGCAGCAGAGGATGTTGCCCTCGGTGACAGTGTGGAGTACAAGAGCCGGAAATACGTGGTGACAGCCATCCTTGGTAATGCTTTTGAAAACAATATCCGACTCAAAAGCATCCGTCTTCCCAAGAATCTGAAGACCATTGGCAATTCTGCATTCAACAAGTGCAGCAGTCTGACAGCGATAGAGTTTCCTGAGACAATGATTTCTATCGGCAGGGAAGCTTTCCAATATTGTCTCAGCCTGTCATCAGTCCGCACTTACAGTAGTTATATTGGCATAGAGTCCACTACCTTCTATGGCGTTAATACTACTACTGCTTGTACTTTGTATGTGCCAAAGGACTATGTAGACAATTATACTTTCCTTTGGCCTGATTCCTTTTCGCAAATCATACCCTTTACTTTAGGCTATACCGGCTATTCCTTTGAACCGGCAAACAGTGAAGTACTTGATTCCTATCAGCAGCTTCAGTGCATCACCGTCAATTTCCAGGGTATTGATGGCATTGCTCCGTCCGAAACGAATTCCGTTCTCAAAGCCTGTCTGTGGATGGGCACCGAACTCATTGCCGAAACGGAACTTCAGACGGAACTTCCGACAACTGACACTTCGGGCGAAGAAGGCTCAAATAGTGTTGAAACTACAGTGTCCGATTCAGGAACCGACGTAGTGTCCGGTGAAATCTCCGGGGATGGTTCCGGCGAAGAAGGTGAAGAAGAATCCGGAATTACAGAAGGAGGTCCGACGGTTCCCGAAGATTCTCAGGAAACAGAAGAGCCGTCTATCACATTCGGCGAGAACAGTCTGACAGTCCGTTTCGACAATATCCCTGAAGAACCCTTTGTTCGCAAGGAGGATGGTGTTGTTTGTCAGGTCCGGCTCACGATTGAAGGCAATGTTACCATGGATGGATGCTCCTACGACCTTGCGCTTGGAACGGCAGAAGATGATTCTGCAGTATGGGATGTCCGTACCGTCTACATCCCAGATGCATATCCCCTTGACCACGCCTGTCTGCAGGTTTCACCACTTACGGATGCCCCCTTGGAGTCATACAAGGCACTTCAGGAAATCAAATTGGCATTTGACGGATTCACGGAATTTACGCTTGACTCGGAAAAGGGTACCTTTCTGCATGCCACACTTTGTCGTAACGGTGAAGCCTTGTACGAACTCCAGCCGGAGGATTATGCCTATGAGGGCAATGTGCTATCCATGCGTTTTCCCGTAAAGGAGGAAGATGTGATAGTCGCTGCCGATGCAGAAACCGAAAGCCATCGCTTCTCGCTACTCGTAGACGGGCATATTTTCCTTGATGGGGTGAAGTATGTGCTTTCCATTGTTGAAAATGCAGAAACGGCAGAAGGTGAAATGGCCTATGCATCCTCCGTATCGTGGACATTGCCTGTGCTGCGTATACCAGAGCCTACATCCGTCAGTGTGAATCCTGTAGAGGTAACCACGTGCCACGATTTGGAGCGTTTGGTCATTGCTTTGGCCGATGTATATGATACCCGGTTCGATGAAAGTGACGAAGCCATCCGTACGGCAAAGCTTTTGCATGATGGTGTATGTGTGGCAGACGGCACACTTTCAATCGAAGAGGAAGGACTTGTCTGCACGTTCCCCACAATTGACGAAAAGTTCTTCACACTGATTTCTTCTGTCAGCGACACGCTGTATACTATAGACCTGCAGCTTGAGGCTGACTTGATGGTGCGAAGTTCGGAATTGGAAAATCTCTATCCTTACCGTCTCCGTATCGCCACGGATGAAAATCCCGCAAATTGGGACGTCCCCGTTACAGTCCTCCCACTTCCTGCGGTCAGTGTCAGCACGCCTTTGGCAGAGAATCCGCAAACTTACAACGATTTGAAGGAAATAGTGCTGACCCTTGACGGTTTCTCCTCCCTCGAACTCAGCAGTTATGCCGAAGGTTACGTCAAGCGCATCGACAGCGACGAGACGGTCTACCGTTTTGATGCCGGATGTGTCAGTGTCGACGGTATGCAGCTCCGCCTCGACCTTTCGCAACTTCCCTCCACCTCGGTAGTGGTTCTCCCGGATTATGAAGGCAACACCCTGTCGTTGGCCCTGTATTTCACCGCAGACTTGCTCCTCGACGGACTTCCATATCGTTTGGTCATTAGCGGCAGTGAACATCAAGCCGAATGGGCGGTCGAGAGTGTTGTCATCCGCGATATGCCAGCGCCAGTGCTGAGCTATTCCTATGGTATCCTTTCTATGAATTGCGGTATTGAAGGTGCTACATATCACTATACCATCACCTGCAACGACCACCAAAAGACAGGGAGGGTAACCCTGGAAAAGACCGGTACCACAGGATTCGGCCAGACCCGTATCGACCAGCTGTACACCATCACGGTATATGCGACCTGCGAGGGCTATAACGATTCTGAAACGGTCACCTACTTCCTTGACTTCTCGAACGACTATCCCGATGTGATCCAAGGTGAAACCACTGAAGGGGAAATCAGTTTTCAGACCCTTAAGAAGTGAATGAATCCAACAGAAACTTTATCATATACGTCATATGTTAACTATAAAAAAGATTGTTGACGACAAAGAGGCCGTCATCCGCGGACTGGAAAAGAAGCATTTTGCCGATGCCCGCGCCACGATAGAAAAAGTGCTTGAAATCGACAACCGTCGTAAAGCGGCACAGATGGAAAAGGATGCTGTGCTGGCCGAACAGAACAAGATTGCCAAAAGCATAGGGTTGCTTATGAAGCAGGGCCAGCGTGAAGAGGCAGAAGCTCAGAAGGCCCGTGTGGCAGAACTGAAGAGCCGTTCTGCACAGCTCGAAGAAGCCATGAAGACTGCTGAGAACGAGCGCACACAACTCCTTTACACCATTCCCAATGTCCCCTACGATTTGGTTCCGGAAGGCGTTGCCGCTGCCGATAACCTGGTGGTGAAGAGCAACCTCCGCGAATGCCGAGAGGGAGACTGTGTGGGCAACTGGGACATGAATCCCGATGTCGAGAGTGCACGTCTGCCGCATTGGGAACTGGCACGCGACTATGACCTCATCGACTTCGACCTCGGTGTGAAGATTACTGGTGCAGGTTTCCCTGTCTACAAGGGCTATGGCGCCCGTCTGCAGAGGGCCCTCATCAATTTCTTCCTTGATGAAGCCCGTGTTGCCGGATATACCGAAATCATGCCTCCTACGGTGGTCAACGAGGCCAGCGGATACGGCACCGGACAGCTTCCTGACAAGGAAGGACAGATGTACCATTGCGACCTTGACAACCTCTATCTCATCCCCACAGCCGAGGTGCCTGTCACCAACATCTTCCGCGATGTCATCCTTGACGAGAAGGAACTTCCCGTGCGTTGCTGTGCCTATACCCAGTGTTTCCGCCGAGAGGCCGGAAGTTACGGCAAGGATGTGCGCGGTCTGAACCGCCTCCACGAGTTCTCTAAAATCGAAATCGTGCGTATTGACAGTCCCGAGCATTCCGATGCCAGTCACAAGGAAATGCTTGCCCATGTGGAAGGCCTCCTTCAGAAACTCGAACTTCCCTACCGTGTTCTCCGCCTCTGCGGTGGCGACATGAGTTTCACTGCAGCCCTCTGTTATGACTTCGAAGTCTATTCCGAGGCCCAGCATCGCTGGCTTGAGGTAAGTTCTGTCAGCAATTTCGACAGTTACCAGGCCAACCGTCTCCACTGCCGCTACCGCCGTGCAGAGGACAAGAAGATTGAACTCTGCCACACCCTCAACGGTTCTGCCCTTGCCCTGCCGCGCATTGTCGCAGCCCTGCTCGAGAACAACCAGTGTCCTGAGGGCATCCGCATCCCCAAGGCTCTCCAGCCTTATATGGGTGTAGAAATCATCCCTGCAGTCAAATAATATTCTTCTTGATTTCCTGCTTCCCCGTTATCCAAAATGCCGGACGGATGGCAGGAATCCATATCAACGGCAACCGCCTCCGCAACGATGTTTCAAAGCATGTTGCGGAGGCGGTATTTTTTTGTGTGTCAGTCAGACGTATATCTTCAATGTCGTTGACGACAGATGTAGACAGCGTAGAGCATGACGGCAAAATAGCCGAGGAGCGGTACGACGAATGCGGTCGACATGTCAAGCACATCGGAGCACCATGCCATCAGGAATGTACCGATGGCACCTCCGATGGGGGTCATCATCATGAACGATGAGGCACGTTTGGTGTCGATTGCCGAAAAGCCTTTTAGGCAGATGGCGAAAATGGTGGGGAACATGATGGCCTCAAAAGCATAAATGGCCAGTAGGCAGACGATGCTCAAAATTGGCATGCCGCAGGCCCCTCCGATGTCCGTCATCACACCGGCACTGGCCACAACCGTACCGAGGGCGCATCCCAGCAGATAGCGTTCTGCACGTACAATGCTCATGGCAAAACTTCCGAAAACGCGGGCAAGCATGAAGATGAGCAGACCGCCCATTGAGAGAATCTTTGCAGCATCGAGCTTGTCGTATCCGTGCACGTCGGTCATATAGTTGACAAAGAGGCTGTTGATGGCAATTTCCGAAATCTCATAACAGAGAAGTGCCAGGATGCCGAGTACGAAAGCCCTGCGGCACCATACGCTGAACAGGTTCCCCGTTTGCGGCTCACCGGCATCGGAATCCGCATCGTCGTGAATTTCGGGAAGCTGTACGCGCAGGAACAGGAAGGCTACCACCACCACCATGGCTCCCATCAGGCAATAGGGCAGTGAGAGCGAAGGATTGTCTCCGAAAATCATAAAGCCTCCAATCATCGGACCGACGGTACAGCCCAGTCCGTTGAAACTTTGGCTCAAGTTCAGACGGCTTGCTGCCGACTCCTTGTCACCGAGCGAAGCGGAATAGGGGTTGGCGGCCGTTTCGAGAAACGCCAGTCCGCATCCCAGCACAAACAGTGCACCAAGGAAAATCCAAAAGGGGTTGATGTCGGTTCCCGGAAGCCATCGACCTTCTGCCAACATTTCGCCTGGGACAAAAGCGAAGGCGCCAATGGCAAAGAGCGAGAGTCCGAGCACTACGCCGCGGCGGTAGCCCCAGCGTGCAATCACCAGTCCGGCGGGAATGGCCATCAGACAGTAGGCGATATACACTGAAAACTGGACCAGGGACGATTCCGTACGGCTGATATCAAGAACTTCCTGAAAGTGCTTGTTGAGGATGTCGAGGACAGAGCGTGCAAAGCCCCATAGGAAGAAGAGGCTTGTGATGAGGATAAAAGGCACCATGTAGCCTTTTCCTACAAGACGCGTTTTCGTGGAAGTGGTTTGCATGGGTCTTCTTTCGGGAAAGAACGTTGAGGGTAGAAAGTAAGTTGCCGTATGGCCGGTTTACCATACCACTACGCGGTCCTTGGGAGCCACATAGAGGGGAGCGCCCTTCTTGATGTTGAATGCCTTGTACCAGGCGTCAATGTGGGGCAGGGCACCGTTCACACGCCAGCGTCCCAGGGAGTGGGGATCGGTCTTGGTCAGCTGGCGAATGCTTTCCTCACGGGCATTGTTTGCCCAAATGAGTCCGTAGCTGAGGAAGAAACGCTGGTCGGGGGTGAAGCCGTCGGCAGTCTTCAGGGGATTGGTACGCATGGCGTTATGGAAAGCCTGGTGAGCCACCATCAGTCCGCCGTGGTCAGCAAGGTTTTCGCCAACGGTAAGTTCTCCGTTGCACTTCAGTCCGGGCAGAGCTTCAAGTTTGTCGAAGTACTTTATCATCTTAGCGGTACGCTCCTTGAAGCGTTCACTGTCCTCTGCAGTCCACCAGTTGTTCAGGTTTCCGTCCTTGTCGTACTTGCAGCCCTGATCGTCGAATCCGTGGGTCATTTCATGTCCGATGACCACACCGATGGCACCATAGTTGGCTGCGTCGTCAGCCTCGGGGTTGAAGAAGGGCGGCTGCAGGATACCTGCGGGGAAACAGATTTCGTTGGTGGTAGGGTTGTAATAGGCATTGATGGTCTGGGGCGTCATCAGCCATTCGTCGCGGTCGACGGGTTTGTTGACGCGTTTGGCAATATGGTCGTTTGTGCGCCATCCTGCAGCAGCCATGATGTTTTCATAGTAGCTCTTGCTTTCATCAATGACGAGCGATGAGTAGTCTGTCCATTTGTCGGGATATCCGATTTTGACATAGAAAGTGGAGAGCTTTTCGTGGGCCTTCTGTTTGGTAGCATCGCTCATCCAGTCCTGGGCATCGATGCGTTCTCCCAGGGCAATGGCCAGTTGGTTCACCAGTTCCTTCATGCGGGTCTTGCTGCTCTCGGGGAAGTAGCGTTCCACATAAATTTTTCCTACGGCTTCGCCAAGGATTTGGTCAACCGTGCTCACGGCACGCTTCCATCTGGGGCGGTCCTCCTGTGAGCCTTGAAGCGTCTTTCCGTAGAAGTTGAATGAGGCTTCGCGGAAATTGTCCGAGAGGTATCCGGCTGCATCGTCAATGAGTCGGAAGGCTACAAATGCCTTCAGGTCTTCGAGCGATGTCTCTTCATAAAGTTTCTCTAAGGCATGGATAGGTTCAATCTGGCCCACCACCACTTCGGTAAAGGCAGGGTATCCTTCGAAGATGAAATAGGTGCTCCAGTCGATGCCGGGAAATTCGTTGAGCAGGTCGGCGTACGACATCTTATGGTAGTTCGCCTCAGGGTTGCGGAGTTGCACGTTCGAGTAGTTGCTTTCGGCCTGGCGGGTTTCAAGTTTCAGAATGGCCTCGGCTTTTTTCTGAGCGGTTGCCTTTTCGTCGCCAGTCAGTTCGAAGAGGTTGGTCATGTATTCACTGTAGGCGGTACGGATTTGCTGCATGGCATCGTCCTTTTCCAGATAGAAACTGCGTTCGCCCAGTGTCAGCTGGGGCTGGAAAATCTGTACAATGTTCTGCTTGGCGTTTTTGTCGTCGGCACCGCAGTATGTGCTGATGAGTCCCGGCACGCCGTAATGGCTCAATCTGCTCTGCAGCATGAAGAGCTCTTTCTTCGTCTTTGTTCCGTAGATTTCTTCAAGAAGCTTGCGGATGGGAGCGTAGCCCTCAGCGTTGAGGCGTGCGGAGTCCATAGCCAGACGGTAGAGTCCGCCTATCTTCTGTTCCAACGAACCCTCTGCTCCCTGTTGCTTGGAGAGTTCGAGGATGATGTCGCGCAGACGTTCCTGGTTTGTTTCGTTGAGTTTGTTGAAGTGTCCGTAGCGGCTGTGTTCGGCGCTGAGCGGGTTGGCGGCCATCCATCCGCCGCCGGAGTACTGGAAGAAGTCCGTACCGGGCTTTGCCTTCAGGTCCATATTGGCACGGTCGATACCGGTGCCCAGACCCTGGCCCATGCAAGTAGTGGTGAGCATGGCAAGTGTGGAAAGAATTAGTTTGAGGTTCATAATTATGGGTGATATGTTTGTAGTGAGTGCCGTGAAGATAAGATACCTGGCATCAAAGGCTGAAAGACATTGGACTTTCAGGAGGGTTCTCCGTTTGTTTGTTCGGAAATATGGTGAGGGGTTTATGGCTGTTCCATTGCTTCGACAGCTTCGCTCCATGCTTCTTCAGCCTCTTCAAGTTCTTTTTTCAGTGTGCCGTATTGGGTACACAATGCCGTGTCGGCGGCTCCCTCAGGAGTGGAAAGCTTGGCCTCGATGTCTGCAATGGCCTCCTCAAGGTCTTCGATGCGTTTCTCCGCATCCTTTACAGCCTGTTCCAGTTTGCGGCGCTGGCGTGCCAGTTCCTTCTGCTCGGCATAGGAGAGAGCTCCCTCCGAGGGTGCAGGTTTGTCTGCTGCAGGGCCGTGACCGTTTGCATGGCTTGATGGGGTAACCCGTGTCTGTTCCTGAAGAGTGTGCAGGGCATCGAGGGTGTCGATGTCCTTTTTCTGTAGAAAATCGTAGATGCCGCCAATGTGTTCGCGGACCTTCCCACCGCCGAATTCGTAGACTTTCGTCACCAGACCGTCCAGGAATTCGCGGTCATGGCTGACGATGATGACCGTGCCGTCAAAGGCAAGGATGGCTTCCTTCAGCACATCTTTCGTGCGCATGTCGAGGTGGTTGGTAGGCTCGTCGAGGATAAGGAGGTTCATCGGCTCCAGCAGCAGGCGTATCATGGCCAGCCTGCTGCGTTCGCCACCTGAAAGCACCTTCACTTTTTTTTCAGAGGCTTCGCCACCGAACATAAAAGCTCCGAGGATGTCTCTGATTTTTAGCCGTACATCGCCCCTGGCCACATAATCGATGGTGTCGAACACGGTGAGGTTTTCGTCGAGCATCTGTGCCTGGTTTTGGGCGTAGTATCCTATTTCAACCCCGTGTCCTACGGTGAGTGAGCCGTCAAAGGGGATTTCGCCCATGATGCATTTTACAAGCGTAGATTTTCCTTCGCCGTTGCGTCCGACGAATGCCACCTTTTCGCCACGGCGGATGCGAAGGTTGACGTCGTTGAACACAAGGTGGTCTCCATATGTTTTTCCTACGCCTTCGCAGATGACGGGGAAGTCGCCGCTGCGTTGGCAGGGCGGGAATTTCAGGTGCAGGCTGGTATTGTCTACCTCATCGATTTCAATGGGCACCATTTTCTCCAGTTGCTTGATTCGGCTCTGCACCTGCACGGCCTTGGTAGGCTTGTAGCGGAAGCGCTCAATGAAGTCGCGGATATCGGCCATTTCCTTCTGCTGGTTCTCGTAGGCCCGGAGTTGTGCTTCGCGGCGTTCGGCACGCAGACGTACATATTCATTATAGGGCACACGATAGTCTATAACCTTTCCGCACGAAATCTCCAGTGTGCGCTGGGTGACATTGTTGATGAACGCCCTGTCGTGCGAAACCAGGATAACGGCGGCACCGCTGCGTGCCAGGAACTGTTCGAGCCAACGTATCGACTCAATGTCCAGGTGGTTGGTAGGTTCGTCGAGGAGCAGTACGTCGTGCCGTGCCAGCAGCAGCTTGGCCAGTTCTATACGCATGCGCCATCCGCCGGAGAATTCGCGTGTGGGACGGTCGAAATCGCTGCGTTCGAAACCGAGACCTTGCAGCGTGCGCTCTATTTCGGCTCGATAGTTCTGCGCTCCCATCAGTTCCAAACGCTCGCTTTCGCGTGTAAAGGCCTCCACAAGTTCCATATACGAAGCCGAATCGTAGTCCGTGCGTGTGGCCATTTCATCGTGCAGTGCTTCCACGTGTGCCTGCAGTTCATGGATGTGCCCGAAGGCCTTTTCCGTTTCTGCAAGGAGGGTTGTATCGTCCGACAGCACCATCACCTGCGGCAGATAGCCCACGCTGACGTCGCGCTGCATGGCCACCGTACCGGAACTCGGGCTTTGTTCGCCGGCAATAATCTTGAGCATCGTCGACTTTCCTGCACCGTTCTTTCCCACCAGGGCGATGCGGTCGCGCTTGTTTACCACAAAGCAAGCATCGCTGAAGAGGGGACGTGCAGAAAATTCGACGGATAGATGTTCGATGGATATCATTTGCTTTTTTGAAGATTCGAAATTTTGATTTCGGACATACAGGGAACTTGCGTTATCGGATACCGGCATCTTGTAGTCGGTTTCCAGAGGGTGGGCGCCGTTCCCAGTCTTTATTTTACAGGGGCAGATGTCGTTGTGTTCCGGTGCCGCCACAGCTGTTTAAGGAATAAAGTGCCCTTCTTTTTGTCCGAATATTTTGCGCGCAAAGTTACAAAATCCTTTTCAGAGGCACGTACATGCGGGACAAAATGGCATAAAAATCAAAAAAAAGTGGCTGTAATGCCTTGATTTTGTTGGCAAATTGCAACATTTGTGTTAATTTTGCCATGAATTTTTTAGCCAACCCCTCCTTTTTTGTTATGCATTTCACCTATCGTTTTCCTTATATCCTCCAATTTCTGTTCGCTTTTGTCCTTGCTTTTGTCGTAGTTCCCGGCAGTGTCAGTGCCCAGGACCTCATTGCCCGTCAGGCTCCCGTTGACCGTCGTGTGCGAGCCATTGACAGTGTGGCCATCAGTCGTGTGCTCAACCGTCGCAAAGTGGTGGATTACGAATCGGACGAACTCTATACTTCGTGGAATACGGAAAGCGTACATTGTTATGCCGACAGCCAGTTGCCGGAAAAATTCCGCATCGACCTTCGTGGCTTTGCCATGCCCACACCCAGCCGTGTCGTTACCTCGAACTTCGGTTATCGCCCTGCTTTCGGACGCAACCACAAGGGAATCGATGTCAAAGTCTATATCGGTGACACCATTGTCAGTGCGTTTGATGGCAAGGTGCGTGTAGTCAAGTATGACAGAGGAGGCTATGGCAAGTATATTGTCGTACGTCATGGCAACGGTTTGGAAACCATCTATGGTCACCTTAGCAAACAATTGGTAAAGGTTGGCGATGTGGTACGTGCCGGAGAACCTATCGGATTGGGTGGAAATACAGGACTAAGTACCGGTTCGCACCTGCATTTCGAAACCCGTCTGCTTGGACAAGCCATCAATCCCGCCCTCCTTTTCGATTTTGCCAATCAGGATGTGACGTGCGATTTCTACGACTATTACAATCCGAACTATAATCCTCTGCGTCGTAAAGCAGAGTCGGCCCCTGCCCTTGCACAGCTTTCCGAGGGTAACGATGCCGGAGAGAGCGTAGGGCAGGCTGAGACCGAGCAGATGGAAAAGCCCCAGGAAACGGTAAGCGTCTCAAAGAAGTCGCAGGGACAGGGTAAAGGCAAAGTCTACAAAGTCCGGAAGGGCGACAGTCTGTATAGCATCTCGCAGCGCACGGGAGTCTCGGTGCGTGACCTTTGCCGACGCAACAACATCAGCAAGCGTGCCAAGTTACAGCTTGGACAGATTCTGAAGTACTAAATTCCCTATTGGCTGTTATAACCCGAAATTGTGTTCCGGGATTAAATCCATAAGACACGATAACGTGTCGTCAAACCTCCCTGACGGGGTTCCACTTGTGATAGATATGTCACAGATGGAATCCCGTTTCTTTTTGCATCGTACTGTTGCTTGTCATACGCACTCTCGTTGGCAATGTCTCTATCGCTGCCGATGGTTGGAACAAGCCCCCAATCCGGAAATCCAAAACATCGGACTTCTTTGATACAAACATCCGTACTTTTGCCCATAAACATCCGTACTTTTGCCTTGAAAGTACGGCACTTTCTGCAATCCCATGCGGAGGTGTCCTGTGCCATAATCTGATACTTGCATCCAAGTATAGAGCATGCAATTGATAAATTGCCAAGGAAAAAGTGGAACAATGCCTTTTTCTTCGGTATATGCAATCTCCCGCGCCATGGGGCAGGTTTCGGAAAGCCATCCTGCAGACAATCTTCCGGTCGGATATGCATTTGAAGTTATGGGTTAAGAAAAACGCGTGAAATTTTACGAAAAAAATCCGTCTTGTTCTTGTACATTACGCGAGTTTGTCGTACCTTTGCCCATGTAAACAAGAGAGTTTATGTGATGCATGGACATTTCCGATGCCGCTTCTGGTGAAATCGGTTTTTGCCCAATGCATTTCAGGAATATGTATGCCGGATGAAGATGGCGGCCAATATGATGGGCCACAAAGTATGCCATACCTCATATTTGCAGCATTTCCATTATATGACATATATAGGCTGTGCTGGTCAGATTGGGATACTCATCAATTATTACCAACAACCGAGAATGCTTCCGTCCAATGGCGGGCCGGCGCTACGCTTTAAATGCAGCGTGGAAGACCGGATTACAAAGGGCGGCGGGCGCTCAAATCTTATTTTACTCGGAGTTGTCATCATCTTTTGCCAGTACAGCCTTTCTTATATCCTTTCGCCAATGTGCATCGGAATCTTCACGAAGCGTTTCCTGAGTATCGGGAGGGGCTTGTGCGTTGGCGGGATGATGTCCATGAAGAACCTTCCGCGTTTCTTTTGCGGGACAAAGCTGCCGAACGATGTTTGTACTTACCCCCATGCAGGAGGAAACCGCACGCAGCATTGTCCGTAAGGACAGTGTGTTGCTGCTTTCCCCTACCGGTAGCGGAAAGACAATTGCCTTTCTGCTTCCCATTCTCGACATGCTGGAGCCCAGGCTTCCGCAACTTTCCCCCACGTCTGAGGCATCGCCTTTGGCGGTCGTTGTGGTGCCGAGCCGTGAGCTGGCATTGCAGATGACAGAGGTGCTGAAGGAACTTCTGGCAACGCGTGGAACCGAGGTGAAGGGTGCAGCCGTCTATGGCGGTAGACCGGCGATGGACGAGCACCGTATGCTCAAGGGTATGATGCCGCATATCGTATTTGCCACTCCGGGTCGCCTGCTCGACCATATCGGAAAGGGGAATATCTGCGTCGGACGTGTACAGGTCCTTGTGGTCGATGAGTATGACAAATGTCTGGAACTCGGCTTCCGCGACGAAATGGACAGCATCAGCGGGTGTTTTTCCCGTTGTCCGCAGGTGATACTTACTTCTGCCACCCGTTTTTCTCCAGACAATGTCGGGGAGTATGCCGAAAGGTTAGAAGGTTATCCAAAACTGCTTGCAAAAAGGGACTTCAGGACCATCGACTATCTTGTAGAGGAAGTCGGATTGAAAACGCGTATTGCCACCGTTGTGGTCCCATCGCCTGAGCGCGACAAACTGAATACCCTTGGGCAGCTGCTCACCACGCTCCGTGGAGCACAGTCCATTGTTTTTGTCGCTCATCGCGAGAGTGCGGAACGTATAGGAAACTTCCTGCGCGAAAAACGGTTTGATGCCGTAGTCTACCACGGCGGTATGGATCAGGAACGCCGCGAGCGTGCACTGGCTCGGTTCAGGGCCGGTGCCAGCAATGTCATGGTCAGTACAGACCTGGCAGCGCGCGGACTCGATATACCTACTGTAGGCGTGGTGGTCCATTATCATCTTCCCGCCGATGAGGCAGCCTACACCCATCGCTCCGGTCGCACTGCGCGTTGGGACGCGTCGGGAGAGAACTTCCTGATTGTGGGGCCCGATGAGCAGGTGCCGGCTTTCGTCACTGCCGATGAGACGAGGGACGTCTGCCAGACAAATATCAAACCAACGCATCCCGAGTGGGCACTTGTATACATCGGACGTGGAAAGAAGGAAAAACTTTCGCGTGGTGATGTAGCCGGTTTCTTCTGCAAGAAAGGTGGACTCAATGCACATCAACTCGGAAAAATAGCCCTTGCAGACCATGCTGCCTATGTGGCCGTGCAACGCACGGTTGTAAAGCAGTTGCTGCAACGCGTGGCAGGCGAGAAGATCAAGGGTATGAAAACCATCTTCGAGGAAGTCAGAAAATAGCAGGACAGACGATTCCACAGTACTGAAATTCCAGCATGAATCTTTAAGAATCTACCATGAACATAAAAGTGAAAGACAGTGCCCTCGCTGCAGCTGCCGAAGAGGGAATGGATGCCTTCATCGAGGTTGTTGTGAAAGGTTTCAAGGACTATGTCGGCAGCGACGAACTTACGCATGAAGCCATGCAGGCACTCACCCCCGACCAGATTACGCTTTGGGGGTATCTTATCCTGCGCGATGAACTCTGTGACGGCGGTTTCATACAGCTGATTCACAACGGTTACGGCCCGTTTTTCTTCCTCAATCCTTTTGCAAAGGCCATGCGTCTTTGGGGGCTGAAGGAATTCTCGAAATTCATCTACCGTGCGCGCGAACTCTATGAAGAGTATCATGAGGACATCGAGCGCGAAATGAATTATGATGAATTCATGGCTCTTTACGAACAATATCCGGAATTCGAGGATCTCGACGACGAGTTCATCTGTATGGAAGAACAGGTGACAGGACGTGTTGCCGCCTATCTTGATGACCATCTGCTCGACTTTATCGATATTGTCAAGTAGGGTGGCAGTTCTCTAAACCGCTATACACCACAAGAACTATTGCATTCCTATAATGGTAAAGAAAGCATTGAAACCCGCAAGGGTCAACATACAGAATAAACGTGCCAAACACGAATACCTGATTGTAGACAGACTGAAGGCAGGAATTGTGCTTACGGGTACGGAAATAAAAAGCATCCGTGCAGGAAAAGCTTCGTTGGTCGACACTTTCTGCTTTGTTCTCGACGGTGAGATGTGGGTGAAGAACATGTACATTGCTCCCTATGAATTGGGAAGCTACAACAACCATGCATCACGTCGCGACCGCAAGCTTCTGCTCAACCGCAAGGAAATCCGCAATCTCCAGAACGATGCTTCGTCACCGGGGTATACCATCGTTCCTCTGCGACTCTTCATCGATGAAAACGGAAGGGCCAAGCTTGAAATAGCGCTCTGCAAGGGTAAGCGCGAATTCGACAAGCGTGCTTCGCTGCGCGAACGTGACGACAAACGCGAAATGGACCGTATACGCAAGAGTTTCTGACAACGTTTTCATTACGAGAACTTTCCGTTTCGGAGATAAGGCCTTCTGATGCATACCTGAATGTTTCTGCATTATTACTCGTCTTAATGCGTTTAAGGCGGTAATCGGCAGATGTCGCCTGTCGTCTTACTTCTACTTTCAAAATCAGAAAATCTTCGGCTTTCATATGACAATTCACGAAGATCTCTCCCGCCGTATTCTCATACTTGACGGTGCCATGGGTTCCATGATTCAGACCTATGGCCTTGAAGAGGCAGACTTTCTATGGGACAAGGCTGGGGCATATTCCGACGTTCCGCCCCAAAAGGGCAACAACGATGTGCTCTCATTGACGCGTCCCGATGTCATTCTCGACATACATCGCCGCTATCTGGAATCCGGAGCCGATATCATCACTACGAATACATTCTCGGCACAGCGCATTTCCTTGGCCGACTACCATTGTGCACATCTTGTGCGCGAGCTCAACCTTGCCGCAGTCCGTCTGGCCCGTCAGGCTGCCGAATCCGCCATGGCAAACGGTGTGGGCCGTCGATGCTATGTGGCGGGCGATGTCGGCCCGACGAACACCACGGCCTCCCTTTCGCCCGATGTCGACAATCCGGCAGCATGTGCTGTCACCTATGACGAGCTTTACGCTGCATATCGCCAGCAGATTGAAGCCTTGGTGGAGGGTGGTGTCGACCTGTTGCTTCTTGAGACCGTCTTCGATACCCTCAATGCCAAGGCTGCCCTCCATGCGGCACACGATGTCTTTGACGATTTTCACCGGAACCTTCCCGTGATGGTCAGCATGACCGTCAACGACCGTGGCGGACACACCCTTTCAGGGCAATCTATCGGGGCTTTCCTCACCAGCATCGAACATGTAGATGTGCTGAGTGTTGGTCTCAATTGTTCGTTCGGAGCGGCAGAGATGCTTCCCTTCCTTCGTGAGGTGGCGCGTGATAGCCGGTGTGCTGTCAGCTGCCATCCGAATGCCGGACTAAGAACGTCTGGTGAATATCGTCGGCGGATGTTGCGGTACCACACCCCAGCACATTGCAGCCATTGCCCGTGAAGTCAGCCACATGTCGCCGCGCCCCTTCAATGCTGTGTCCCGTCAGCCTATGCTCCGGCTTTCCGGACTTGAACGTCTGACGCTGACGCCCGAAATGCGTTTCGTCAACGTCGGTGAACGCTGTAATGTGGCCGGAAGCCGCAAGTTCCTCCGTCTTATCAATGAAAAATCCTACGAAGAAGAGAAGCATGTACCATTGCCCGTCGTCAGGTGGAGGATGGGGCCATGGTGCTTGACATCAATCTTGACGACGGACTTCTTGACACCGAGCGGGAGATGGTGCATTTCCTTCGTCTTCTCGGCGCCGACCCTGAAGTGGCGCGGATACCCTTCATGATTGATTCCTCGCGATGGGAAGTCATCCGTGCCGCCTTGAAAAGCTGCCAGGGCAAGTGCATCGTCAACAGCATCTCCCTCAAGGGCGGTGAGGATGAGTTCCTCAGCCATGCCCGTGAACTGAAAACGCTTGGAGCCGCAGTGGTCGTGATGGCCTTCGACGAAGAAGGTCAGGCCACTTCCTTCGAACGCCGCACCGCAATCTGCCAGCGTGCCTACACTCTTCTGACCGAGCAGGCAGGAATCAAGCCCGAGGACATCATCTTCGACCCCAACATCCTTGCCATCTGCACGGGATTTGCCGAGCACCGTACCTACGCCCTTGACTTTATCCGAACTGCGGCTTGGATACGTGCGAACCTTCCGGGAGCACACATCAGCGGAGGTGTCAGCAACCTCTCGTTTTCTTTCCGCGGCAACAATTTCCTGCGCGAGGCCATGCATGCCGTCTTCCTCTATCATGCCATGCAGGCAGGAATGGACATGGCCATCGTGAACCCTTCTTCCAAAGTGACTTATAGCGATATTCCGGAAGACCTGCTGAAATTGCTGGAGGCCGTCATTCTCCGTCCCTCGGAGGAGGCCGAAGAGTCGCTGGTGGCCTATGCTGCATCCATGGTGAAGGAAGAAAAGTCGTCACAGCCGACAGCGGCTTCGCGGGCCGAAGTCTGGCGCGAGGGTACGCTCCAACAGCGGTTGGACTACGCCATGGAAAAGGGTATTGCCGACCATCTTGAGGAGGATCTCCGTCAGGCGTTGGAAGAATACCCGAATGCGGTCTCCATAATTGAGGGACCGCTGATGCAGGCCATGGAACGTGTTGGCCAGCTTTTCGGCGAAGGAAAGATGATGCTTCCGCAAGTGGTGAAGACCGCACGGACCATGAAGAAGGCCGTAGCCTTCCTGCAACCTTTTATCACCGAAGGCGACGATGCCGACGGCCAGTACGAGGGCGTCTTCGTTACCGCGACCGTCAAAGGCGATGTCCACGACATCGGAAAGAACATCGTCAATGTGGTACTCGGCTGCAACAAATATCGTATTGTCGACCTCGGTGTGATGGTTCCTGCCGAGACCATAGTGGAGGCTGTAGTACGGGAAAAGGCCGACTTTGTGGGACTTTCCGGACTCATCACACCCAGTCTTGAGGAGATGGTGCATACGGCGCGGGCCATGCAACAAGCGCGTCTCACCGTCCCCCTCCTCCTTGGCGGTGCCACCACTTCGGCACTGCACACCGCCCTGAAAGTGGCACCGGAGTATGACGGTCCTGTGCTATGGGTAAAGGATGCCAGCCAGATGGTTCTTGTGGCAGCACGTCTGAAGCCGTTGGTCAAGGCCTTGCGAGCAGCAGGAGACAATCATGAGGCCTGCTGTGAGGCAATTGCCAACGATGCCTATGTGGCGGCTTGTCGTGCGGAATACGCTGCTTTAGTTGAACAATACCAAGCCCGTGAGTCGGTGCCCCAACGTAGCATAGAGGAGGCAAGAGCCAACAGGTTGGAACTGTTTTGAAAAACGGTTCATTATCTGGTGAATGACACAGCAAACAAGACGTCCGTACTTCCGGTGTTGGAGGTACGGACGTCTTGTCATTTAACCTTATGGTCGTTATCTCATAGTCGTTTCAATTGCTAATTTACAATGAACTTCTGCGGATTGCCGTGTTCCGGGCTGACAATGTAGAAGCCTGTAGTCAGGGGTATGGGCGTGCCGTTGTACAGTCCGTTGAATAAGCACCTGCCGCCGGCATCTACGATGCTGAGTCTTCCGCGGTATCCTTCGACAGTGATGCCGGTAGGGAACGTACGGATGTCGAGGTCACCGGATGTCTTTTCCTTGACAGGGATGTCAATGCCGACAGCCTCAACGGAAACGTTCAGCGAAAGCGGTTCCGATTCGTTGTTGCCCTTATAAAGATTGGTGATTTCGTAGGTGTGAGTCCCCGCCTCCGGCGAAGCGTCTACAAAGCAGGTGTTGCCGGTGAACCCGAGGAAGGTTCCATCGCGATAGACACCGAATCCGATGGGGTAGCGGAGGTCGATACACGGATCTTCGAGATGGTCAGCTACAAGGATGCCACTTGCTGTTTCCGAAGCTTCTGGAACCGCAAGTGTGAAGCGGAGGTAATAGCTGCCGGTGCACTGTGTGTCGGCCTTCCATCCTCCGTCGTTGATGTTCACCCAGTTGCCCAGCCCGAGGCCTTCGCTTGAGGTGTCGTGCATAAGGCTGAGGGTGCCGCGGTTCGATTCGCAGTGGATGCCTATCCAAAGTTCCTCCTGGTCGGCAATTTCCACGGCTTTCGTCAGCAGGATGTCGTTCCACATGAAGTTTCCAAACTCCTTGATGGTTCGTTCTGATATCACCCGTGGGTTTTTACCCCCGGCATCCGCCTGCCATACACGCAGTGTCAGCGTCACCTCCTGAGGGCCGGAGCAGGGAAGGAATCCTACGCGGCGGATTTTGTAACCCCGCATTGTGACGAGGTCGGCAGCCGTGAAGCGGTGGGCATAGTCAATGGTGCTGATGCCGTTATATTCGCTTTCCTCGTAACGTTCGGTGCTTTCCATGCGGGAGAGTGTGGTAGGCATGGTCCAGTTAAGGCGCACTTCGGGATGCCCGTTGTCGGATATGGTGGCGTCAGTTGTGGCAATCAGATTCTGGGGTATACGTATAGACGTTTCAATGTAGGGCGAAACCATCTTTGAGGCGTAGACGGCATCTATCTGATAGGTCAGTGAGGTTCCGGTGCCTGTTGCATCATCGTTGTATTCAAGACCTTCGACGATTGCTATCCATGTGCCGTTGCGGTAGAGATTGTAGCCTATAGGCTCACCCATTGCCCGTTCATCATCGTCCGAAGGTTGAGGTTTTTCCCAGCTGATGCTGACTTTACCGCGTGAGGCATGGGCCTGAAGGGCCGTGGGTGGTGGCGGAACTGTGTTTTGGGTAAAGTCAAAGCTGAGCGTTCCATCGGTGTTTGTGGCGATGTTTTCCAGTGATTTGTAGGAATATCGTCCTTCGCGCGAACGTGTCGAGGGTAACGTGTAGTCACTGAAGGCCGTATGCCCGCTTTCCGTGCCGTAAAGTGCGCTTGCCACGTTGATGTCTCCGTACGATGAGACCCTGGAATCCGCATCGCTGGCGGCATTTCCGCTTACCATATAGATGCCTTGCGGGTGTGTGATGTTGAGCTGGTTCCAATAAATGTTGTCGCGGATAATCTGTTCATCCACGTGGTAGATAATCATTCCGCTTCCCGGCACCGAAGCGTGGAAGGCGTTGTCGCGATGCTGGCGGTTCTCAAGAATGAAGTATTCTCCGGGGACGGTGGTGTCCATACGGTATGCCACAGGTGCGGAACCTGCCGATTGCATGGCATCGATGTGGCAAGTGGCATTGAGGGTGGTTGGGGTAAGCCATCCCATCTGAATCTTCTGCCAGGCATTGATGGGGGCAGGCGTGTCGCCCAGATTGCCGTTCCAGGCTCCGGAACCGAGAAGGTCCCAGCGTCCGGTTCCGCAGTACTCGCCGCCGGATTCGGAATAGTCGGTGTCGTAGAAATCGGGTGCACCGAGATTATGGCCGAATTCATGGCACATCACACCGATGGTCGATATTCGTCCCGTGGTGCCCAGCACTTCTGGCTCCATGGTATAGCGTCTAACCTGCACCCCATCGTAGGTCATGCCTGTGATGGTGCTGGAGTGTGACCAGATGTCTTCGGCTGCGCCGGTGATTTCCTGTCCCGGACCTTGGTGTATGACAGCCAGACCATCAAGGATGCCGTCGCCATCGTTGTCGAAATCCTTCAGGTCGATTTCGTCGTCAATGGCATCGAGGGCATCGGCAATCATCTGCACGGCACCGTCCGAGCCATAGAGGCTTTTTGAATAGGGAAGACGTATCCAGCGGGTGACGGTGGTGGCGATGTCGAGTTTTCCATACGATTCGTTCAGATAGTAGTCGCGGAAGCTGCCGTAGCCGTTATAGTTTTCGGCGTTCATCATTTCCTCGAAGTCCTGCTGTGAGAAGGTGGTCTGCGTATCTGCAAAGTTAACGAGGAGGATGAGGAGCTTATGCTTGCCTTCTGTGGGGAACGAATTGTCTATTTGCAGCGTGGGGTCCAAGGCACGCTGTGGACGGTTTTTCGTGTTCTGCATGATTCTTGCCGGTGTCGACGGCATTTGTTTCCGTGCTTCGGCATGCATTTCCCGGAGCTGGCCCTGCGGAAATGCAAGGCGAGGTGCGATGCCTGCAAGACGTGCGGCTTCGCTGGAGCCGGAATAGCATAGGGCAGAAGGGAAAAGGTAGCCGTCGCTATGCAGTTCGGCAAATTTCCACCAGCCATTGTCATCGCGGAGCAGTGTATATCCATCAGGCGTTTCGCCCCAATGTACGTATTCATCTCCACGGAGTCTGAGCTCCACCGCTGTTCCATCAGGCTGGATGGCGGTGATGATGCCTGGCCATGCAGGCACGGCATGGACTTCCTGCATGCCTGTGCATGCAAGGAGAAGGAGAGGAATGAGGTTTCTTTGGAAAAAAGACATGAAATACAAGAAAAATGGGTATAGGTTTGGAAAACTGTGATGTCTTGTTATCGCAGTACTTTTACAGCCCCTTTTGGTGTGCTTACCACGAGATATCCGCCCAGAGGCTGGGGCAGACAGATATGGGAAGTTCTGCCTGTTGCAATGGTAGCGGCAAGCAGACGTCCGTCGGCGGAGAAGATGCGGACGACATCTCCTTCTTCCGTGCCGCTGACGTCCATTCCGTCGGCAGTCGGACGTGCGGCCAGAGGCATATGGCCATCCGTATCAAGGGCAATGCCGACAATGCTGCCGGTATTTACCCAAACGAGCATCCACATTCCGAAGCCTTGAAGTTCGGGGTTAAGGCGGTCAACGGTGGTCCATTCGCCGGTTTCAGCTTCATATGCCTCGGGAAGTGCAGTGGGGCAGACCATTAGCGTGGTGCATTTCGATGCATGTTTTACAGCCTGGAATCCGGCATATGTGCGTCCGGCATTCGGATCCTGAATGCTGATATCGATGTCGTCGCCGTATTCGAAAGCAATATAGCACGGACCGTTGACAATGATAGGCTCAGGAAGGACAATGTTGCGTGGCTCGCCGTATCCGATTCCGATGCCGCTGGTGCCGAAGACCTCAGAAAGTGTGCTGTCGAAACGGCCGAAGACAACCGACTCATCAAGTTTTCCATCGCGTTCGCCATAGACTACAATGCTGAACTTTGCGGCAAGCTGTTCTTCGCGACTGTTATCCTTGACCTTGAAATTGAGATGGGTAAGGATGACGTTGAGCATGGTAATTTCTGCGGTCATCCCTTCGCCGAGAGCCAGACGTTCGGCCATGCGGCGGTAATAGTGGTTGGGGCCGGTGATGTAGTCGTTTTCGTCGGTGGTGAAAGCAGGGAGGTTCTCGCGGTTGTAATAGACATCGTCGGGAGCACTTGCCGAAATGCCGAAGCTTCCCTTGTCATAATCTACATAGTCCACCACCACCTCCTGCGTGGCGGTACGTTCTCCTGCGCTGTTGCGGGCTCTGAGCATAATGGTGTAAATGCCCGTCTGTGCGAATGAAAGTGTGGGCTCCTTTGCCGTGGGGTCGGAGAAAGTGCAGGTGCCTCCTGTAGCGGTCCATTCATATTCCGTAGCGTATTCCGAGAAATTATGGAGAGGAATTGCCTGGCCTGGGAAGACCAACATCTGTCCGTTTGAGAAATCGTAGATGTGACTGATGCGGAAGTCGGCTTTGGGCTTGAGTACCAGTCCTTCGGCAGTGATGAGCACATCATCGATGGCGATGAATCCCGACATGGGGTCTTCGCATTCTACGGCAAAGGAGAAGCAGTAGGCTCCGCTCTTGCGCGGTGTGAACCGGACGCTGACGGGTTCCCAAGCCTCTTCCGTTGGTTTGTCGACCCGGAGTAGGGTGATGTGGAAGTCGCTTTCCTGTTGGGTTCCTACCGTGATGCCAAGTGCTGCCGTAACGTCTGTCAGACCTTTTTCGATATGCACATAGGCAGAAAGGACGTATTCCTTGTCAGCCTCGAGCATGAAGAAGGGGGTATAGAGGCGCTCGTCGCGCGAGGTGTTCCCATCACCGGCGGCAATGGCGTAGTAGGTACCGGTGTGTGCGGGAAGCGATGTTACGTTGGCGGTGACAAAGGGTACACTACCAGTGGAGAACCAATGCTGCGGCACATAGCTGTCGCCAAAGTAATTATCGTTCTCGTTGTCGAAGGATTCCAGATAAGGTGGCATCATGGCTTCGCTTTCGTTATCGGCATCAGGTTCAAGTTCTGGCGTTTCGGGATCAGTGGTCGTGCCGCTTCCTGCCTCTGTTCCGCTGATGCAGAAATCGTCAAGTGCAATGGGACCGCAGGAGGCAAGGGTGGTCTGCAGTTCAAGTTCAAAGCAATAGTCTCCGTCCTCTTCGGGTGTAAAGGTGAAGGTGCAGGGAGTCCATTCTTCAAAGGCCTTTTTTTCTGTCTCTCCGCAGCAGAGTAGGGTGGCATCGTCGCGCTGTGCGGTATTGGCGTTCACCACAATCTTGTTGTTGCGTGCAAAGGACGGTGTGCCGCCCGGGGCATAGAGATAGAAGGAGATGCTGCAGGTACGTCCGCCGGCAAGGTGCATCATGGGGGTGAATACCTTTTCGTCGCGGCTTGAGGAAGCTGTATTACTAATAGTTCCGAAGATATATGAGCCTGAGTAGGCAGGAGTTCCGTTTTCCGAACCGCGCATACGGCGGAAAGCAATTGTTCCCTCCGAAACCCATCCCTCGGGAATGGTACTTTCGCCAACGAAATGTGTGGCATCATCGAAATTTTCGACAATCTCAAAAGCCTCTCCTCCTTCTGCAGTCGCGGAAAGCGCAAAGCAGATTGCGGAGAGAAATGCAACAATAATTTGGTAAAAATGTTTCATTCTGTAGATAATTTAAAAACGAAAAGGCTATAGGAGTGTTTCGTATATTTCTCCCGATAGCCTTTCCTAACTTGATTACTGATGAATGCCGGTCTGACGGACCGGATGGCTGGCAGCACAGGCCGCCAGTTGCGCGGGCATGAAGCAAGGAGAGGACGCTGATGCCCTATTGCGTAAGTTCCGTTTCGGACAGCGTGAATTCCTTTTCGAGTTTGAGGGCATAGTCGAAATGGAACATTGATTCGCGCATGATTCTCTTTCCTCTTTTGCCTGTAAAAGAATATCGGTGCCGCACGACTATGGAGGAGGTGTACCAGTCGACATACCAACGGCCCTCACCCTTATAGTTGCTGTAGTTGTTCCGGCAGTAGTGTTGTACATGGCCTTTGATGTCGTCGAGGCTGATGTAGCATTGTGCCACTCCAGCCTTGATGCTTGCCACCTGTCCGAGTATCTCCATGTCCGAAAGTATCTTGGAATTCGTGGCACAGAAATGAAGCGAGGAACTTTCCTTGATGTAGTAAACGCGGAAGATGAGGTTCATTCGTGTCCACACCTGTACGAAACCGTGCGGCAGAGGCAGGACGGGCGATGCCTTGAAACCTCCCTTGCGGGCTCCGCCCATGAGTTTTTCGATGAGCTGTATGACTTGTATGCTGTCGGTCTGTGGCAGGTTATAGACGTACTCCACGCTGCTAACGGGTAGCGTATCGGGGATGACGGTACCGATGTTGATGAGCGAGGTGTTGTTGACGGTGATGTCCGATGGCAGTTCGTTGTGGTTTGTGTAGTATATAAGTTTTCCGTCTTCAATGCGTCCTTCACCGTTTGTTGCCAGGCTGTCGGCGTGTGCGGTAAAATCAGCGTGTGTGATGCCGATTCTGAATCCTAAGGGCAGACTGTCGAATGTGCTGTCTGCCATGTGTGCGGCCATGATGATGTATGCTGCAGAATCGACGTTTTGCAGGGCCTGTGAGAGTGTGAGTGCGGAAGTTTGGGCTTCTGTGTTCTGCCCAGTCCCTTTTTTGCATGAATGGACGGTGAGGAAAAGGATGGGTAAGAACCAACCGAGGAAAATCAGTCGTTTCATTTTCTTGGGGGGGGGATGGTGTGGATTGCTCCTTGTTTTCGTTGGCTTTGCCTTGTTCTGTCACGACTCGGGAAAATCCATGTAAATTTGGTTTCTGCTTTCGCTGCGCCAGAACTTGGTCTTCGTCTTCTCGCCATGGGCAAACAGAGCAAGCTCCGTATGGCAAGATACTATCTGCTTCCGCAGAGTGAAGGGTCGTAGAGCTTGAGGGTATCGAGCACGAGTGTGTGCATCTCGTCGACCACCCATGAAGGTTCTATGATTTTCAGACAGTCGCCTTGTGAGAGAATGTGGTGAAGAAAATCGACTGTAGGCCTGATGTAGACCTCAAAGTCGGCATATTCCGGAGTTTCGTTGATGATATGCTGCGAATGGTGAATAGGCATATCCTGCAGATAATAGCGTGCCATGCCGTAGGCTCGTACGACTACAGGTTCGGGGTCTGTGGAGGAATCGATGTATGCTCCGAAAGCAGTCTTGAAATACTTGTGGGCATCGAACTTCGGTTCCACCTGAAACATCCTGTCGCTCATGGTGAGGCTTTTGATGCGGTCGAAGCAGAAGATGTGTAGCCGCTCCTCTTTGGGACTGAAAACCTCTTCGTCGTTGCTCAATACATAGTATTTCCCAAGCAGGTACCAGCGGTTTTTGAAGAACTTCACACAGTAGGGCTCGATTTCATAACGCTTCTTTTCGTCCGAACCATATTTCTGGTACTGCATGTTCAGGCAAAGGTTGGAATGCATGGCATCGAATATCGTCTTCAAGAAGTCCACATTCACGGGCATGTTGTCGAGGACTATTCGGTGTTGCAGACCTAGTTCTTCGCTGATGATGTGGCCTACGGAGAAAGCCGTCACCATCCATGCCTGTATGGTATCCTTTTCCAGAATATCTTCGTTCTTAATGTAGTATTCGAATCCTGTACCGCGTTTGCAGGCAATCTCAATGCCGAAAATCTTGTATATGGCTTCGCGGTAGCGCGTGAAGGTAGAGCGCGATAGGGGTTGTCCGTCGCCCAAACCATTTTTCTGCCATTGCAGACTAAGTTCTTTCAACGGCACAAGGCGGTCGCGTCGAAGGGTTTCGATAATCCAAATGTATTCGCGTAGAATGGTACTCGTTTTCATGTGCTATATGGACATATGATATGGCAAATGTACTGATTTCGGAATGATGTGGCAAACAATGTGCTGAAAAAATACAGAAAACTATAAAAAATACAAGGATTTTTCGCACCTCTATGACATAATGTCGTATATTTGCCGCATCAAAAGCCGAAAAAACCAAACATAATATCGTATACATTAATAATTCGTGTAGATGAAAAAGAAACTTTTTCCGCTCTTCTTTCTTGCTATGCCTATTTCTGCAATGGCTTATATAGGGGAAGACCTAATGAAGGTGAATACCGTTGGCGGAGATTCCTGGAGTTATCAAGTGGAGCTTATCAACCGTCTGCTGTTCGGTGAAGAGACGTTCACTGTCAGCACTTCTGATGAAAGTGCGTCCGTGACCTTTGCCTATGCAGATGTCAGGAATATCTCTTTCTATTTCGATGGCACCGGAATCTCACTTCCTATGGTTCAGGCGTGTGCACTCAAGGCCGAGGTATTGGGTGACGAACTCCACATTTCCGGACTTGACGACCGGCATGATGCCAAGGTGGAGGTTTATGATGCACGGGGGCGCAAGGTGCGTTCAGCAGTGCTCTGCGGTGCTGGAACAATCAATGTTTCCGGACTTATTCCAGGTGCATATGTCCTTAAGGCTGCAGCCCAGACCTTGAAGTTTACTAAATAATCAAATTTCAGCAAAAAAAGAAAAACGATGAAAAATATCTTCCGTTCCCTTACTCTCCTGGCCGCGTGTGCCGTATGTGCGTTCAGTGCTTCTGCACAGACCAACCCCAACCGTCTGCTGGTGAATACAGAAGCAGGTTCCAAAGGCTTTCTTGTTGAACGCATCCAGGACATCACCTTTGCCCGTGTAGATGGCGAAGTGAAGGCCAATGTCGAAGTTACCAGTGTGGATGCCGAGCTGATTACGGTAAGCATTCTCCGCACTGAGGCATGTCAGGGGTTCCGTCTTTCGGTGATGCCTGCCACTGTGGCCGACACCTATTATCCTCATCCCGACTATATGGTGCAGAAAATCGAAGCCGAAGAACCCAATGTGTATTATCAGGACTTTGCCGAAGGTCAGATTTCCGGTGCCGTACTTCAGGACAATACCAAGTACAGCGTCGTTACCGTGGGTTACGACAAATACGGCATTGCCTGCGGTCTCTGCCGTGCCGATTTTACCACTCCCCGTGCCGATATTGTAGGCACTCCCAAGGTGATCACCACCGTGAAGGAACTTGACAAGAATACCTATACCCTTCATTGCGAGCCCAATGCCGATGTTGCCGGCTATGCCATCGTGACTGCCGAAAAGGGACTTTGCCAGCAGCAGTGCGCCATGTTCGGATTTGCAAACTTCGGTGACATGGTGCGTACATGGGGATTGGTTTCGGAACCTGCAGAAGCCCAGGATTTCACCTTCGATAACCGCAATCCCGGTACCGATTACGAGTTCTTCGTCCAGGCCTGGGATGCCCAGGGAACTTATGTAGACTGTGATACCATCAGCCTTCATACCCCCGGATTGGGCGACAGCGGTGAGGCCAGCGTCAGCATTACCCTCGGAGACTACTGTCTGAACGATTGGGGAGGCCAGATGCTTCCTTCGCAGTTCATCACCTTTACTCCCGATGAGCATACTGCTGCCTATCGCTATGCCGTTTACTTTGCAAAGGCCAACGGCGAGAATATCGGTTACGATGACTACAAGGACGAAATCCAACAGGAACTTTGCACCGAGGCTCCCGTGCCCGGTATGGCATACTGGTTCTTCTACGAACCCCTTACCACCGACTTCCAACTCAACCCCAATACTGAATATGTAGCCATTGCTGCCGGCAAGAATGCCGAGGATGTATGGGGCAAGGTTACCGAGCTCCGCTTCACCACTCCTGCTGCACCCTCTGCAGCCCCTGTACTTGTGAAGAAGTCTGCAGGCATCACCTCCGGCAGCGGCATCATACAACGTCCCTATGTTCCTGCGGTTCGTAGCGGTAAGGGTGAACTCTCCAGCCGGATGCAGACCAAGGGACTTGTCCTCAGTGGCAAGTAAGCCTTCCAATCGTAGGGCGGGGCGTACTTTTTTGTCCGCTTTGTCCTTTGGAGTACTTCTTTCTTCCTCCTTGTAAAGCGAAGCCGAACCGAAGACAAAGTCAAGGAAGAAGGTGAAACTAAATGAGCGCCACAGCATTCTGCAAGGAATTCAGAATGCTGTGGCGCTTTTTTCTTTTGACATTCAAATCGGAATACGGATGGTTACGCAAAACCAGGCGTCGGATTTTGGGAAAACGTACGAGTGTGCAATATTTTTCAGCGTCCTTTTTCGGAAGCCTCCAGCCTGCTGAACTACGTCGTTAACGGGCTGAGAATGGCCTCGGAAGCCACCACGTCTTGCTTTGGACCGAAATATCGTAAAATCAGAGAAAAGGCATTTTTGCGCCATTTTCGGCCGGAAAACAAGAAACATCGGACTTCTTTGGCACAAAGTACGGATGTTTTGCATCGAAAGTACGGATGTTTGTGTCGAAGAAGTCCGATGTTTTAGCCTCCCCAATACGGCTTTTTGTAATTTTTTTGCCCTGTTTTTTTAGGTTTTTGCCGCGAAAACCGATGAATTCGGCTGATGTGAGTGCATTCCGAATTTGAAAAAAAATGACAACGAGAGATGGCAAAACGCTGAAAAACCGTCCAAAATCCGTTCTAGAAGTGACACGATGCCGTGTCAAAATTTTTGAAGGTTCACAGGCTCATTTGCAGGTGCTTGAAAGGGCAGGCACAAGTGATTTTGGGAGGAGTGTGCAATTTTTTTTCTTGCGTCTTTTGGGCTTTGCATGAATATTGCAGGCTATGGTGATGCCGAGGGTTGTGAAAGCTTCCGGCAAAGTCCCTGAAGCACCTTTTCCTGCAATTTGTTGATGCCCTGCGGTACGATGGAAAATGTCAGGCTTTGCCAGTGTTCCATTTCGGCCAGCATGTGCGCATTCGTTCTTCGCTTCGCGCTTCCTGTGGATTCCGGGCCGGATGCCATAGATGGAGGTTCTCCAGCCCATCGGGCAGGTATTGCTGTGCAACGAAATGGTCGGGATAGTCGTGGGGATAGAGGTACCCGTCGTGGTAGTGCAACTGCTTCATCAGTTCCGTGGGCGCATTGCGCAGGTGCAGGGGCACGGGCAGATTTCCTGTTTTCGAAACCATGTCGAGGGCAGTGTCAATGGCAAGGTATGCCGAGTTGCTTTTCGGACTTGTAGCAAGGTACACCGTTGCTTCGGCCAAAGGTATGCGTCCTTCGGGCCACCCGATTTTATTTACCGCATCGAAGGCGGCATTGGCCAGAAGCAGGGCGTTGGGGTTTGCCAGTCCGATGTCTTCAGCAGCAGAGATGACTAATCGTCGGGCGATGAACTTGGGGTCCTCGCCTCCTGCAATCATCCTGGCAAGCCAATACAGTGCGGCGTCGGGGTCGCTGCCACGGATGCTCTTGATGAAAGCCGAGATGATGTCATAATGCATCTCGCCATCCTTGTCGTAGGCCATGGGATTCTGTTGCAGTCGTTCGGTAACAGTGGCATTGTCGATGACTATCGTCTGGTTTTCGGGGGTGGCGTTGGCGATGAGGTCAAGGATGTTGAGGAGCTTTCGGGCATCGCCTCCGGCATAGCGCATGATGGCTTCGGTCTCCCTCACTTCCACGTGACGCTCCTTGAGGATGATGTCGTGCCTGATGGCGTGGTCGATCAGGGTTAGGAGTTCGTCCCTGTCCAAAGGTTTCAGCACGTATACCTGACAGCGTGAGAGGAGAGGACGGATGACTTCGAACGAGGGGTTCTCCGTGGTGGCGCCGATGAGTGTGACATCACCTGTCTCCACTGCCGCCAGCAGACTGTCCTGCTGCGACTTCGAGAACCGGTGAATTTCGTCGATGAAAAGGATGGGGCTGACAGTATTGAAGAAACGTTCGGAACGTGCCTGTTCTATTGCTTCGCGCACGTCCTTTACGCCGCTGTTTACGGCCGAAAGGGTATGGAACGGTGTGTCGAGTTGGCGGGCAATGATTTTTGCGAGCGTTGTCTTTCCCACTCCGGGAGGTCCCCAGAGGATGAAGGAGGATATCCGTCCGCTGTCAATCATGTTGCGGAGTACGGCCCCTTCGCCTACAAGGTGGCGCTGGCCGATATACTCGTTGAGCGTGGTAGGTCGCAGGCGTTCAGCAAGAGGTTGCATGTATTTTCAATAAAGCGGTGTTGGATTCTGACAAAAAATATTCCCTAAAGATTTGCCATGCTTACAGGAGGCTTCAGGCCCATTCGCTGAGCTCGAGCCATCGCATCGACTTTTCATCAATCTCGTTGTTCACTTCGGGGAGGCGGCATGAAAGGGCGGTAATTTCTTCCACGCTGAGTGTGCCAGAGCACAGTTTCGTTTCTATTTCCGCCTTTTCAGTTTCCAGGTTTTCAATGTCCTTTTCAAGCGCCTCGTATTCCTTCCGTTCGGCATATGTCAGTCGGCGTCGGCGGTCCGAGCCTTCGTGCACGGGTTTCCGCTTGCTTTCTGACGGGCGAGCCTTCTTCTCTTCGTGTATGGCTTCTTTCTCCTTGATGGCCTGATAGTCGCGGTATTGTGTGTAGTTTCCGGGAAAATCGTCCACTATGCCATTGCCGCGGAACACGAGAAGGTGGTCTACCACCTTGTCCATGAAGTAGCGGTCGTGGCTGACGACGATGACACATCCGCGGAAGTCATATAGGTATTCTTCAAGGATCTGTAAGGTAGCAATGTCGAGGTCGTTGGTCGGTTCGTCGAGGATGAGGAAGTTGGGGTTCTGCATCAATACCAGGCAAAGTTGCAGCCGTCGTTTTTCGCCTCCCGAAAGCTTGTAGACATAGTCCTGCTGTCGGGTAGGTGGAAAGAGGAAATGGCTGAGGAACTGCATGGCGGTGAGCCGACGGCCTCCGCCCAGGTCGATGGTTTCCGCTACGCGCCGCACCACGTCAATAACCTTCATCTGGTTGTCGACGGGCATTCCTTCCTGCGAAAAATAGCCGAACTTTACGGTTTCGCCGACGACAAAGCGCCCTTCGCTGACGGGCACTTCGCCAAGTAGCATCTTGATGAACGTGGATTTTCCCGTGCCGTTGTTGCCGACGATGCCCATCTTTTCGTAGCGGGAGAAATTGTAGTAGAAGTCGCGCAGAATGACGGTTCCGTCCTCAAAGACCTTCGACACATATTGTGCCTCAAAGATTTTGCTGCCGATATATCCGCTTTTGATGTCAAGCCGTGCCGCCCTTTCCTCGGTGCGGCGCCGTGCCTGCTGTTCGAGCTCATAGAAAGCCTCCTTGCGCGAACGGCTCTTGTGGCCGCGTGCCTGTGGCTGCCGTCTCATCCAGTCGAGTTCCTTGCGATAAAGGTTTCGCGCACGGTCAATGTTTGCATTGGTTGCAGCAATGCGTTCCTCACGTTTTTCGAGATAATAGGCGTAGTTCCCACGGTAGGTGTACATGGTACGTTCGTCAAGTTCCACGATGGTGGCGCATACACGGTCAAGGAAATAGCGGTCGTGTGTGACGAGGAGCAGGGCCTTGGTCTGACGTTGCAGATACTGTTCGAGCCATTCTATCATCTCCAGGTCGAGGTGGTTGGTAGGTTCGTCGAGGATGAGGAGGTCGGGATTGGCAATGAGCACGCTGGCGAGAGCCACACGTTTCCGTTGGCCTCCGGAGAGGAGCCCCACAGGCTTTTGCAGATTGGTGATCTTCAGCTTGGTCAGCACCTGTTCTGCGCGCATCTCTATGTCGTTCCACTCCTCATCGGCATCGAGCGCTGCGGTGTGTGCTTCAAGCGACATGCCGCATTCGCTGATGAGGAGTGAAGAGTATTCCGATTTCAGTCTTGAAGTGACAGCTTCGATGACTGTTTTCTCCGGGTCGAACTCCGGCTGTTGTTCCAGCATCCCGATGCGCAGACCTTTCATAAAGACGATATCACCGGAATCAGCGCTGTCCTTTCCGGCAATGATGGAAAGTAGAGTCGACTTTCCTGCACCGTTGCGTGCTATCAGTCCCACATGCTGTCCTTCGGCTACACTCATCGAAATGTCTTCGAAGAGTACCAGGTCACCGATGCTTTTGGTAAGATGTTGGATATCAAGATAAGGGGTCATTTTGCGGTCAAAGGGTATGATATGACGTGTTTTTGGGGGACAAACTTTTAAAAAAAGCCATAAAGTTGATGCAAAGGTAGAAAAAAAGGAGGAAAAACTTTAGGTGTTCTTTGAAAATGTCTAAATTTGTCTGCGAAAAAGCACTTTCTTATCCATTGCATTACGGCATAAACATAAAGTTGTGCGTGCTGTTCGAGCCGCGTTTTTTTATCACTGAAAACGGGTGTTCCGGATTAGGAGCGAAACGACGGTTTTCATGCCATTGTCATACGGCCTTATATCATACAAGGGGGACGATACTTGTATGAAGAGGCAATATGACAGTTTTCCCCATACAC
>SFJN01000130.1 GCA_004555055.1 Bacteroidales bacterium
CTCCCAGAGGGTGGCAACGTCTTTTCCCCTCCCAAAGAGTGTGGGTTTACAGAAGGTTAAACCACCATAATTTCCCATAAAGACAATAACGATGTCAAAACCGCTTTTCACCCTTCTTTTCGCCCTGCTGGCTTGCCCCACAGCCATGGCGCAGGTGGGCGATGCCTATCACGATTTCTGTATAGGTGCCGGTGGCGGAGTGAATATCAGCCAGATATCCTTTATGCCCAAAGTAAATCAGAAATACCATGTCGCTCCCATGTTCGGACTTGCTATGCGCTATACGAGCGAGCGGTATTACGGTATGCTCTGCGCCTTTCAGGCAGAAATCAATTTCAGCAAGGTAGGATGGGTGGAGGATATTTATTCGCAGGCCAACGAAAAACTTGACGACAAGTACCAGCGCGACCTGACCTACATTTCCGTTCCCATCCTTGCCAATCTCGGTTTTGGGCGTAAGGACCGGGGATTCAAGGGCTATCTTGTAGCAGGGCCGCAGGTGAGTTTCCTCCTTGCCGACAAGGAACAGCGCTCCGAAACCTGGACTGTGAAGTACGGGGGTATCCCTGACCGCATGAACGGTGTGACAGCACAGTACGGAATGAAAGTTTCCAACAGTTTCGAATATGGTATCACTGCAGGATTGGGATGCGAGTACTCGTCAAAAATAGGCCATATCATGCTCGAATGCCGCTATTATATGGGACTTTCGAATCTTTTTGGGAATGCAAAGACAGACCCCTTTGCACAGAGCGGGCAGCGCACCATAGTAGCCAAGATGACCTATATGACAGACATTTTCCGCAAACGTAAGCACTAACTCCTCCTTCTTCTCTTTCCCCCTTGATTTAATCTCCCCCTTAATTTTAACCCCCTTAATTTTAAGAAGTAAGAAAAGTTGAAATATATTCGCCTCATACTGCAGACTCTGGTATGCGTGCTCCTTGTGGCTTACGCCCTGTTGGTGTATGCCGTCGACCATCCCCGCGTACAGGGTTGGCTTGCAGAGACGGCAGAGCGCCAGGTGGGGGAAATGCTACAGACGGAGGTGAAGATAGGACATGTGGAACTGGGGCTCTTCAATGCTGTAGCACTTCACGATGTGACGTTGAACGACCGTTTGGGTCATCCCATGCTCCGGAGCGGAATGGTGTATGCTAAGTTGAAGTTTCTTCCGATTTTTAAAGGCAAGGTTTTTCTTCGAAACATTGTGGTACTCGATGCTGACATCAGGTTGTACTGTCGAAGTGAGGGCGAGCCTCCCAACTTCAAGTTCATCATTGATGCCTTCAAAAGTAAGAAGGACGGGAAAAAACGTACAGCCCTCACCATAAACTCCCTCATTTTTCGCCGTTGCCGGGTAGCGTACGACGTGTACGGTTCCGGACAGCGTGATGTGCAGCGTTTCAATCCCCGGCATATCCTGCTCAGCTCCATCGACGCCAACCTCTCGCTCAAGGAGTTTTCCGATGACAGCCTTAATGTCCGCGTCCGGAATCTTTCCTTCAAGGAACAGTCGGGTATAGCACTCAAGAAACTGAAATTCCATTTTGCTGCAGGGCGGAAGAAAGCCGTGCTCCGTGCTCTCAGCATATTTACCCCATATTCCAGAGTCACGCTGGACAGTCTTGTTGCACAATACGATATACGCGACCGTGCCACTTTTTTTCAGTCACTGGCCGTAAGAGGGAGCCTGCAGGATGTGACGATAGGCCTCGACGACCTGTCACCCTTTGTCTCGGCTATGAAAGATTGCGGAATGGCTGTCCATGTTGCGGCAGACCTTGAGATGTCCGGTAAGAGCGTATCGTTGCACAGGCTCCACGTCAGCGACGGCGATGGCCGCGGGCTGCAGTATTATGGTAATGCCACTGTGGAATCCTGCGAAAACGGAGATGTGGACGTGCGGGTGGACACCCAGACGTTCAACGTGGCGGCCGAAACGGTGAAAAAGGTGTGCGAAGGTATGCTGAAGCGACCAGTACCGACAGCTGTCGCTCCTTTGGGAAATCTGGCTTTCAAAGGGAACTTGGGATTCTATTTGCCAAGGGTAGCAGGACTTCATAATAGCCGTGGTACTGTCAACGGTGTGCTTGGTTCCGATGCCGGGAGTATCAATCTTCGTGCCTCCTATGACCAAGGGACAATGACGGCAAATGTTGCCGCCGAAGACTTCCGGACATCCTTGTGGGGGGACCATCGCTTCATGCCGCAGTCGGCAAGCTTGGAAATGAGGTTGCTGGCAGCTGTGGACGAAGCATTGCACTTTGAGCATTTCGATGCTGGGATCCAGGTGTTCCGGACTATAATCAATGGCCGCGAGTACAGGGACCTTGCAGCACAAATAGCCTTTAGCCCTCATGAGCAGATGCTTTCCGCACACCTGCAAAGCGACAATTCCGGTGCACGCTTCAGTGCAAACGCGCAATTTGAGTGTCCCAGACTTGAACGTGTGCTGAAGGACATGCCCAATCGTCTGCTTGCAGATGCAGACATCATGGAGTTCAATCCCAAACAGCTTAAGATTACCGACCGCTATCGTGAAGGCACCTTCTCCATGAGGCTGAAGGCCGGAATTCTGCATCCTGCATCGTTGCAAAAGCTTGAGGCGGAGCTCGCTGTTACGGATTTCAGACTCGAAGGCGATTCTGCCGGCCAGGAACCTTACCATTGCCGGAACCTCTCGCTAAAGGCAAACCCTTGCGGGAAAGGCCAGCATATCACACTGCGGTCTGATTTTGCAGATTTCGAATATGAGGGGCCGGTGCAGAAAAAAGACTTGGAAAGTCTCTGCATCAGTACCCTAACGGACATTCTCGACGGTGAAAAGTACACTGCCTGTGCATCATATGCTGACAGTTCTGATGCAGGGCCGCATGCGGCATCCTTTGTCCTCACATTCAAGGATGCTGAAGTTTTACGCCGCATTGCACGGCTCGATGTCCGGCAGCAAGGGACGCTCAATGCAAACGGGCACATCGGTCATTGTGGCGAGACGCTGTCCCTTTCGGTGATTGCACCTGAGATTTCGTTCGGAAAGTTCAATATTGCGCAGTTCTCCCTGTTTGCCTTTCATCACGACGGCCGTTTCAGCCTCCTCGCAAAAGCCGCAAAGCGCATGCGCAACGGTCGCCTTCAAGGGGAGCTGACCATGAAAAAGGCCGCAGACGGCCGCATTGCTGCCGATATCGACTGGGGAGAGACTCTCCACGACGCCTTTTACGGTAAGGTCAGCACCCTTACACGGCTCACACTTCCAGCGCGGAAATCCGATGGGAAGTCTGACGGGAATTTTGCTTTCGTCACGGAATTCCTGCCTACGAGGATGTGTCTGAACGACAGCATATGGAACTTCGAGCATGCCAACATCAGCTACGAAGGAGGATGCATAGGTATCCGCAACTTCGGCTTCCGGAGCGGCAAACAGCATTTGCTCGTGAACGGCAGTTATGAGCGGGGAGCATCAGAGCCCATTGTTATAGACCTTCAGCATCTCGACCTGGAGTACATCATGGTATTGGCACGCCTCAATGTGGTGGAGTTCGGCGGACATGCCACAGGACGTGTCATGGTGCGACAGCTCCACGACGGCAGTCCTTGGGCCAGCGCCAGCGTCAATGTCCCCGACCTTACCTTCAACCATGCCCCCTTAGGCAACGGTAACGTGACCATTGGATGGGACCATCCCGGACGTGACATCCTCATCGACGGAGATATCCGTGAACCGGGAATGGGCTTTACCATCGTCAAAGGATATGTGGACCCCATACACCGTAATCTTGACCTGCAGACCGAAAGCCTTAACACACAATTAGGCTTCATCAACAAATATACTGAAGGCATCTTTGAAAACATTTCAGGCCGTGCCACCGGTCACTGCCGCATATATGGAGGGTTCCGCTCCATCAACTTCGAAGGCAGGGAGAGAGGTCATGCCGAGGCTTGCATCCCCATCACGGGTGTGACCTATAAAGTGGAAAACGCAGACATTGAAATTACGCCGGAAGCCTTTGTCTTCAATCATGCCGAAATCAGAGACCTTGGCAATGGCTCCGGCAAAGTCAGCGGAAAACTGGCCCACGACCACATCAGGAACATGCGCTGCGACTTCAGTATCAGTGGTGAAAACCTGTGCCTTTACGACAAACCCCGAGAACTTGACATGCCATTTTTTGCCACCGCTTACGGTTCGGGAAATGTCAGGCTGCATGGAAGTCCCGGAAAAATGAATGCTGAAATGCAGCTGCAGACACAACCCGGCAGCGAACTGACATACATTCTTGACTCGCCGGATGCCGATGTTTCGCAACTCCTTAGTATCCGTCCGCAGACGGGGGATGGGAGTTGCGACACCGATACAGCCCGGACAGCCCCCAAAACGCAGGCCACCGTCCTCGCCAATGCCGGGGTTAGCGGCAAGACCGACATCAACCTTTACTTCGAGGTCAATGTAGACCCTCAGTCCTGCCTGCATCTTGTAACTGATGACAAGAGCGGAGATGCCATCACCGTATATGGTGAAGGCCCCATACAGGCAAATTACCACAACAAGAGCGGTTTCAAGATGTTCGGCACCTACAACATCCACCGCGGCACCTACGGTTTGAATATCCCCATGCTGGCACAGCGGAAGAAATTCGACATACTTCCCGGTGGTCAGGTGCGGTTCTACGGCGACCCCATGACTGCCGACGTAAATGTCAAGGCCCGCTATGTGGTAAACTCGGCATCCCTGGCAGACTTGAATATTGGAACAGGCTTTGCCAACAATACCACACGTGTGGACTGCCTGGTAAACATCTACGGTGAGGTGGCCAATATGCAGTTCGACCTTGACTTTGACCTGCCGAACGTTTCGGACGATGAAAAGCAGATGGTACACAGCCTCATTGCTTCAGACGAAGAACGCACCACCCAAGTGCTTTACCTGCTCGGGCTCGGACGCTTCTATGCCTATAACTTCACCACGAACGATGCGGGGCTGAACCAGTCTACGCTTATGATAAACTCCCTCCTTTCCTCCACCCTTTCCTCTCAGCTCAACAGCATCATTGCAAATGCTGTGGGGTCGAGCAACTGGACGTTCGGAACAAATATCTCCACCGGTCAGATGGGATGGAACGACACGGAAGTGGAAGGCCTTGTAAGTAGCCGCTTGCTTGACAACCGCCTTCTGATAAACGGAAATTTCGGCTACTCCAACCGTCACGCTGCCACCACGAACTTTGTTGGCGATTTTGATATGCAGTACCTTATCACACCTCAAGGAACCGTAAGCATCAAGGCCTATTCCGAAACCAACGACAGGTATTTCACCAAGTCGTCGCTCACCACACAAAGTGTGGGACTCCAGCTGAAACGCGACTTTATACGCATCAAAGACCTGTTCAGAAGAAAAAAGGAAAAGCAACTCCGAAAATAATCTCCCTAACAAGAAATCCTAACCAGAAAAACATCCCTATATGCATGCAGAAATAGCACGTCGACGCACCTTTGCCATCATTTCGCACCCCGATGCCGGAAAGACCACCCTTACGGAAAAACTTCTGCTTTTCGGCGGTCAAATCCAAGTAGCAGGGGCAGTGAAGAGCAACAAGATAAGGAAAACCGCCACCTCCGACTGGATGGAAATAGAGAAACAGCGTGGAATCTCCGTAACCACTTCGGTGATGGAATTCGACTATTTGCCAGAAAATGCGGCAGATGGAACACTCCCCTACAAGGTAAACATACTTGACACCCCCGGACACCAGGACTTTGCCGAAGATACCTTCCGCACGCTCACTGCAGTGGACAGCGTAATCATTGTCGTTGACGGTGCTAAGGGTGTGGAGGCCCAGACGCGGAAACTGATGACGGTGTGCCGTATGAGGAAAACTCCTGTGATAGTCTTCGTCAACAAGATGGACCGTGAGGGCAAAGACCCCTTTGACCTCCTCGACGAGCTTGAAGAGGAGTTGCAAATCAGCGTACGCCCCCTCTCGTGGCCCATCGGACAGGGAGCAAGGTTCAAGGGTGTATATAATATATATGAGCAGCAGCTCAACCTTTTCACTCCCGACAAGCAAAAGGTGACGGAAAAAGTCAGCGTGGACATCCATGCAGACGGGGAACTGGAATCCAGTGTCGGGGAGGAATTTGCCACTCATCTCCGCGAAGATCTTGAACTTGTGGACGGTGTGTATCCCGCATTCAGCGAAGAAGATTATCTCAATGCTACGACAGCCCCGGTGTTTTTCGGTTCTGCGCTCAACAACTTCGGTGTCAAGGAACTGCTTGACTGTTTTGTGAAGATAGCCCCCTCGCCCCGGTCGACGATGGCCGAAGAACGCAGCGTTGTCCCTGAAGAGGACAAGTTTACGGGTTTCATCTTCAAGATTACGGCCAATATTGACCCCAACCACCGTTCCTGTATAGCCTTTTGCAAGGTGTGTTCGGGAAAATTCCGTCGAGGTGCCCCCTACCTTCAGGTGCGTAGCGGCAAGACATTGCGTTTCTCTTCGCCCACACAGTTTATGGCCCAGCGTAAGGAAACCATCGACGAAGCATGGCCCGGCGACATCGTCGGACTGCCTGATAGCGGAGGAACCTTTAAAATCGGTGATACGCTGACAGAAGGCGAAGTGATGCACTTCAGAGGACTCCCTTCGTTCTCTCCCGAAATGTTCAAGTACATTGAGAACGCCGACCCTATGAAGACCAAACAGTTGCAAAAGGGAATAGACCAGCTGATGGATGAGGGTGTGGCCCAGCTTTTTGTCAACCAGTTTAACGGCCGGAAAATTATCGGCACGGTGGGACAACTCCAGTTCGAAGTCATCCAATATCGTTTGGAAAACGAGTACAACGCCCGATGCCGTTGGGAACCGGTTTCGCTCTACAAGGCATGCTGGATAGAATGCGTGCCGGGATACGAGCAGGAACTCGAGAACTTCAAGAAGCGCAAATACCAGTATATGGCCAAAGACCGTGAAGGCCGTGATGTGTTTCTTGCCGACTCCGGCTACGTGCTTTCAATGGCACAGCAGGACTTCGAACATATAAGATTTCATTTTACGAGCGAATTTTAACAGCAGAAGACCCTTTGTTCGACAAGTATAGTTTGCAACTTGCGTAAGTCAAATCGTTTTTTCAAGCAAAAAATCACAGAATCACTTGCGGAACAGAGGTTCTCGCCGTAACTTTGCATCGCAATTCAGCGCAAAAGCGCACCGCACATGGTACCTTGGATGAGTGGCTTAGTCAACGGTCTGCAAAACCGTCAACGGCGGTTCGAATCCGCCAGGTACCTCGCAAAGGAACGGCTCCTCGCAAGATGGGTCGTTCCTTTTTGCGTTATGCGGTGTTCCTTGCGTCAAGGGGCATTAAGGGATGTTCTATAAATTAGTTTCATGTTCATTTAAAACATTTAGCCCTTCCCCCC
>SFJN01000131.1 GCA_004555055.1 Bacteroidales bacterium
TATCAGAAATTCTATTGCAAAATTAGAAAATTTAAGGTGTTTTATGATACGGACTCAAGCATAATCATGGTTTTGGTAAACAGGAAATGACCTGATGCCTGTCTCTGGCATGCTGTCTTTGGACTTCATGCTCAGCATCTGGAGGGTACTGGATTTGGGAGCGGGAGTGATGTTCCAGAGGAAGGAGGAGTAACCTGTGCGACTTTCATAAAATATGTCGGTTAGTGATAAGCATTTTTCATATTTGTGTCAACAATGCGTAAACAAACTTTTGAGGCGCAGGGGGTATCTCCGTGGATAAGGGTCTCCCAACGCCTGTTTAGGGGTTTCCTGCGACAAGCAGACGATGCATCTCCCGGAAACAGGCTTTCCGGACAAAGGGAAACATACGCCAGGATTTCCCGGCAAACGGATTCACCTGGTATGTGGTGGAGGAATAGACTGCTGTCTCTCTTCCAAAAAAAGTTTTTTTGAAAAAACCTACATTTCCTACACCCGACACAGAAAAGTCCTTTGCAGACTGGCACTTTCGGGTGTAGGATTGGGTGTAGGATTCCATGCAAGGGTGTAGGATTGGTGCATAATTTCGGGCAAGAGACGCTGTTTTTTTCCTGATGACTGAATAACCTTTGCAGTGCCTTGTCCAAATTGTCGTTGATTCTGCATCACAAATCCCCCTAACAAAACCAAGGGGAACACCCTAAAAAAAGGACTGTTCATGCTCATGTACAGATGATGGGCACGAACAGTCCTCTGTGTTTTATGGGTATTCCAAAGGGGTGTACTCTGGAAATTAGTTTTCAGAAACGTCAGAACTCGAACTTCTCGAGTTTCAGCGCACCGCATGCCTCAATCATCGGTACGTATTGCTGAAAGTGGGGAGCCTGCATATGATGCTGCAGGGAGGCCTCGTCGGTCCATGTTTCGCAGATCATGAACACGTCGGGACGTGTAGCGCTCTCGAAAGTATCGTATGCCACACATCCGGCATCGTTGCGCGAGGCGGCCGTCAATGCCATGGCGGCCTCGAGGGCCTCGGTATAACGGCCCTCATTGGCTTGGAAAAAGCAGTTCAGTCTAAGCATATTGGTGATTTGATGTATTGATGGTGTTCAGGAGTTTTCAATGGAATTGACCTGGCAGGTCCTCCCCTCTCCCTCGGTGCAAAAGGTGTCGGAGAGGATGCCGGAGCACTTCTTAGAAGAGGAGGGCTGCCTGCAACTGGAAGGTGTTGGGCTTGTATTCGAGTTCAAAGTCCTCGTTGTCCTCATTCGAGGGCATGAAGATGCTTCCCGCCTTCTTCATCGCAAAATTATAGCCGATGCCGATTTCCAGGCGTTTGAAGAGTCGCACTCCGCCACCTACATTCCATGTGGTCGTCATGTTTTCCTTGCTGAAATTTCCACCCTGCATGGTGTCCTCCCAGCGCATGTTCTTCAAGGCAAATCCGAACTGCGGTCCGGTGGCGAGGTAGAATCCCAGCGTTTTGTCCGTGAAGAAGTTGAAACGGACATTGACGGGAATCTCCAGCGTATGGTACGCCGTGGCATCATCGTTGATGTCGAGCATCTGCTTGGAGTATTCCAGTGCCACGTCGGCTCCGAGACCGAAGCCTGTGGAGGCCACCAGTTTTCCGCCGATGTACCAGCCCGTCTGGTTGTCCGAGCCGAAATGCTTCCGGTCTGCTGTCGAAGAGATACGGAGTTTCGTAAGGTTCATGCCACCTACCACGCCGAACTTCAGGCCTTGTGCGGAGGCAAAGGTGATGCTGCATGCCATTGCTGTCAGGAGCATGGCTATGCGGGAATGTCTCATTTTCATTGTTTTCTTTTTTCTGTGAGAGTTTAGGGGGGGGATGTTATAAATTTACATTAAGGCATTGTTCCTGCTGGGCTTCGCCTCAACCGACGCCAAACCGAGTGCCATCAAGCTCTGGAGCAGCGAGAGCAGAGCCAAGCTTGCTTGGGCTATGCCGAGTCGTGACAGAGCAAGGTGTAGCCAAGTTTGTTTGAATGGCCGAGGTGCGAACCGATGGAGCAGCGAGAGCAGAGCCAAGCTTGCTTGAGCTATGCCGAGTCGTGACAGAGGGAGCCGAAGTCAAGGAGGGAGGTTTACCAAGCTAATTTATAGGACACCCCTATAATCTTATTTCTCGAAGTGCTGATAGTCCTTCACCGTCCTCCAGTCTCCGCCCCATCGGAATCCGTGGGCGGTGAACAGGCGGTGGCATTTGTCGCCACGGAGCAGCCGGTAGTCGCTTCCGCGTGTGCGGTCGGCATATTTCCTTCCAGCCTCGGGCTGCACGCTGGTCCTGCCATTCCGTGTCCGCACACAGGGGTTGTAGAGCGGATTGATGTCCACCGCCATCCCCCGGCTGTGGGCGGAAAGGCGTGTGGAACCCTGCACCCTGCGGAAGTTGAAGCACGACGTGTTGTTGGCCGCCATGGAACGGTTGTCATCGCCGTCGTAGACATCCGCCAGTCTCATGCGTTCGATGGGATACCTCTCATGATAGAGTTGGCGGAAGATGGCGGTAAGGTCCTCCGCGACACTCCTGTGACACACCATTTCTCCCAGGATGATGCGTCCTTTGGCATCGCGGTGGAGCAGGCGGAGATAGCGGAGGTCGGAACGCGCGATGGAGCAGCCCTTCCTGTAGGTCTTCCCCACCATGCATTGGAATATGCTGTCGGGGATGTCCATGGCCACGAAGCAGTGTTCCTCACCATATGCCGCTACGCTCCTCTCATCCACCACCGTTCCCGCCTGCCATTGCCGCAGGCGTTCCACGCCAACCGGGACATCTACCATGGAAAAGGCTGTGAGGAGCACCAGCAACAGCGGCAGAGTCCATAAGGGAGACAGAAGTTGAGGAGTAGGCTTGACCATCTGAGAAACATATCACTTGATACCGCAAAATTATAACAAAAGCGGAAAAAGGCGAAGAAAAACGCAGGTTTTTCGCATCTTTCCACCGTTTCATGTCATCATACGCCATTATACCCCGCCATGACCCTGCCGCATCTCCTCCGACGGCTTTTCACCGATGCTCTGTCGCAAATCCTTTATGTTTCCCCAAAGAAAAATACAGAAACAACGGGGTTTTTGCTTTTGTTTTCAGTCTTTTGTATTATTTTTGCCCTTGAAAAGCAGAAAAACTTGGGCTTCTACGCCTGAGAAGTCCGTTCACATGGTGAAAAAATAAAGGACTATGTCCCGATTATACAGGACAATCCCATAGGAGAAGATTCCAACCGCACAGTTTTAGACGTTATCTTTTATTCCCTATTCAACCGACATATAGAAAAGCCTTATGCACATTGTTCTCAGCCTCATCCTGATGCTCCTCTGTTCCGCCCTACCTGCTGCGGCACAGACTGTATCACCCTTAGTCCCCAACAATGAAGCAGCGCCACAGCACCCCGACCCTGTATCCCAGCGTCTCGTCCCTGCTCCCATGCTGCAGGATGCCTTGACGGCGCAGGCTCCCCGACGCACCGCAGCATCCAATGCCATATTTTTCGATTCCTTTGAGGAGAGCGGAACATGGACCGTCACCGATGCCGCCGGACTGATGCGTACGGGAGCACAGATACTCAATGTCCGCGCCCTCGACGGCGAACGCTACATGACGTCGGGCTACGACGATGCCCCTCGCGATGCACATGCCCTTTCGCCCTACATTCCACTCGAAGGCGGAGTGGCACACTACGTCAGCGTCTGGGTGTTTGCACCGGGCTACGGCATGCTCAAGGAGGAGTTCCGCGTCTGGGCCGTCAATCCCGTAGACGATTCCCGCACCCTGCTCATCGACTGCAGCGGCAGCAACGCACAGAAAATCAGCGACTGGACGCGCTTCGAAGGCACATTCACCCCCGACCTCGGAGGACCCTATCAGTTTGAGATTGAACATTGTACGCAGGAGAGCAACGTGAACCTCGTGGCCTTCGACCGTTTCTTCGTCGGACGCTCACCCGACACCTTCTCACCCGAGACGCCCGAACTGGTGACGCCTCCTGCCGACGGCCGGTGGTGCGATGTCATCTACCAGTGTGCCACGAAGTTTGTCTACCGCTACGAGGTGCGTACCAGCCTGGTCTACGGGAGCAACGACAGCATCTTCGTCAAGGGGCTCTGCCCTTCCATGTCGCGGGCATGGGTGTGGGGCAAACGTACCGGCAACCGCGTGGCTTTTCCCAAAGGACAATACATCGGCGTCTACCAGGGCAATTCCAGGCAGTTCGACCTCTTCTTCCAACCTGCCACCGACTATCACTTCAACGAGTCGGGGGTACTCGTCTTCACCCCTGCCGACAGCCTGACGGGCACCATTGGCGATGACGGTTCCCTGACGGTGGACTACGGGCAGATTACCGTGGAGAGTGCCAATGCTGCCGGAAGCCTCGACATGGCCGAAAACCAGTGCATCACCCCCTTCGACCGCTCCTATTGCTATCCGCCCTCCCACGCCAAACGCCGCGAACTGCAGTACCAGTCGCTCGTCAATGCCAGATTCCCCACCTACCGCATCGTGGAGGTGGCCGAGGACGGTGACGACATCTATGCCTGCGGATTCTGCGAAGACACCAAGATGACATGGATCAAGGGATACCGCAACGGCAACGATGTGATCTTCCCCTCGGGACAATATATGGGAATGGTCGGCGATTTCCCCATCACATTCACCGGCGTGTCCATCACCAGCGAGGAGGGACTGATGGAGACTTCGGAATTCGTCATGGAAAGTGCTGCCGACGGAGGGCTGTATACCGACCAGGTCTATGCCACACAGATTTATGACAATTACGGCAGTTCGTACCTCTACTTCGAAACGTTGCTGAAGCCCTATGTCCTTGAAGCCGTACGCCCCGAAAAACCCGAAGAGGTGTTTCACGAGGTCAGCACCGGCACGCCCTATGTCATCCTTCGCTTCAGTCCGCTCAACGTCGACGGCTACCTGATGGACCTCGACTGCCTCTATTACCGCATCTATCTCGACGGACGTCTCTACAGGTTCACGACCTCCGACTACCCGCTTCTTCCCGAAAGCACCACGGAAATCAGTGTCACCTACAACGATTCGTGGAACTTTTTCGACTACGACGGCTACTACAGCCGACTCTTCTCTTTCGACGAACTCGACTACGATGTCATGGAGGTGGAGATGGTCTACCGCCTGCAGGGCAAGGAACTCACGTCGGAGCGCTACGCCTTTCCCAATCCCACGAAGGAACCCGACGGCATTGCCGGCGTGGATGCCGGAGCCTCGCAGACCCTCTGCTACGACCTTCAGGGCCGCCGCATCCCGACCTCCGCACCGGGTCTTGTCATCCGCCGCACCATACTCCCCGACGGCACCGTCCGCACGGAAAAGGTGCTGCAACGCTGACACCGGTCTCCTCCTGTGCGGGCCGCATCTCACGCATCGGTATGTACAGGAGGAAGACAAAGCCAACTGACGAACGAGGCATGAGCAGAGATGAGCTTGCTCAATCTATGCCTTGCAAGGAGGAAGAAGTCAAAGCCAGAACAAAGGATGAAATCCAACCTCAAAAACTATACAAATCTATGAAACTATCTACCTGCATCCTTACATGCGCCGCTGCATGTGCCCTTCAGGCTTCCGCCTTCGAATACGAGGGACTGGAATATGAGGACCTCGGCGACGGCACTGCACAACTCTATTCAGCGGCTTCCGCCACAGGCGAAGTCACCATCCCCGCCACCGTCTACGATACCGACGGAAATGCCTACACTGTAGTGGCACTCCGCAAGAGCAGTTTCCGCGATGCACAGGTGAGCAGGGTAAACCTGCCCGAGACGCTCCGAAGCATCGGCAGTTCGGCATTCGCACACAGCAGTGTGAAGTACATCAAGTTCAACGAGGGTCTGGAAACCATCGACCGCAATGCCTTCTACAACTGCAAGAACCTCGACAACGTCGTGCTCCCGAGCACACTGAAGGAACTCGGCGAAATGGCTTTCATCTATTGCGAGTCGCTCATGAAGATTGCCATCCCCGAAGGCATCACCACCCTGGGAATGGCCACCTTCAAGGAGTGTACACGTCTGGAAACCGTGGAACTTCCCTCCACACTGACGAACTTCGAGGAGCAGGCTTTCTCCACATGCTACTCCCTGGAGTCGATGGTGGTTCCCGAAGGAACGACCGTCATTCCCGAAAGTTTCTGCTACCAGTGCACACAACTCTCCGACCTCCAGCTGCCTTCGACGGTCGAGGAAATCCGTAATGGCGCCTTCGCCCTCTGCTACGGCCTGGAACATCTCAACCTGCCCAACTCCGTCACCACCCTGCTCAACGGTGCCTTCGCCAACTGCTACAACCTCCAGGAGGTGGTTGTTCCCTCTTCCGTCCGCACCATGGGCAGCGACATCTTCTACCAGAATGCATCGGTCAAGACCATCACCCTGGGCGAGAACGTCGAGGTAATGGGCTACGGCACCCTGGGAACATGGGAGGTGCTGTCCGACAATTCCCACCAGTGGGTGCTGACCGACATCTACAGTCTCAACCCCGTTCCGCCACACTTCGAATACGACGGCTTTGCACGTCCCGAACCCGACTTCTTCAGTCTTGAGGAATTTACCGAAGAGGAGAAGACCCGTTTCTACGAGTCCGTCACCCTCCACGTCCCAGACGCGGCCCTCGAGGCATACCGCACTGCCAGCCTGTGGAACGAATTCCGCAATATCGTGGGCGATGCTGTGGGCATCTCCTCCCCCACCACCATACCGGCGAAGGTGAAGGCCGGCGATGGCAACCTCCACGTTTCAGGCCTCGCCACCGGCACTGCAGCAATGGTCTACAACACTGCCGGATGTCTTGTAGCGACCTCTACGGCAAGCACCTCCGGAAGTGTGCACTTCGACTCCCTGCCTGCCGGAATCTATATGGTGCGTACGGCAGGAAAGAGCCATAAGGTCATGGTTCGCTGACATACCTCGCACGAAGTATATATACACGCCCCATCCAGGGGCAACACAACACAGCCCAGGGCGGTGCATGGTCTGCCATGCGCCACCCTGGGTTAAATGCATCCGGACGGCACACGGCCCCTATGAGATGGCAACGCCCACAGCATGGAGACAAAGCCCCCTCAAATCATATTCTCCGCACGGAAACGCCGTTGGAAGAGCCCGCCATTCCGTATTGTCGCACACCTCGAAGAGAGAGAAAACCAATTTGAATCGTGCAGTTCCCTTATGCATTTTGCTTCTTTTTTGTGCATTTTTACAAGAAAAACGAGGCTATCCTACACCCGAAAACACAATCCTACACCCAATCCTTCACCCGAAATCACCAATAAATACTATGTGTTTGGGGTATGGGTGTAGGAAATGTAGGATATTTTTCCAAAACTT
>SFJN01000132.1 GCA_004555055.1 Bacteroidales bacterium
GTATTGTACCTTCGTCTCTTTCTCTATTCTCCTGTCCAAAGAGGCTGTTATATGCTTATTGAATGTCTGTTTCTTGATGCCTATATCTGGGATTTTCCATAAGGAGGCATTCCTTGATCTTTTCTTTATGTTGTTGTACGTATCTGAATTGCAAAGTTATTACAATGCAAATGTACACAGTTTTGGGCACACATGCAAGTAAAGCAGCTATTATCAGCACAGATAAGCTCGGCTATTTCCCCTACCACCAGGACCTTGCTATTACAATGCCAGCATTAGGTTATTGGAAATAAACACGTTTTACCCGTTCGCTGACACTTGTGAAGACCTCGTAGGGTATGGTACCGAGCTGTTCTGCAATGACATTCACCGGCAAATGTTCGCCAAAAATCTCCACGCTGTCGCCTTCGTGGCATTCGATGTCAGTGACGTCGAGCATGCAGACGTCCATGCAGATGTTTCCGACATACGGTGCCTTCTTGCCGTTTACGAGCGCATATCCGCCGCCATTGCCGAGATGACGGTCCAGTCCGTCGGCATAGCCGATGGGAATGGCAGCAATGCGCGACGGCCTTTCCACCACGGTGCGGCGGCTGTACCCCACGCTCGTGCCTGCGGGAACATTGCGGATTTGCAGGATGGTGGTGCGCAAGGTGGTGACGCACGACAGCCTCCGGTTGCCGAAGGGGTCGATACCGTAAAGTCCCAGTCCGAGGCGGCACATGTCGAGCTGGCGCTGGGGGAATCGCTCTATGCCCGCCGAGTTGCAGATGTGCCGGAGTATGCGATATGGCATGGCTTCCTGCAACATGGTCGAAGCTTTGTCGAAACGTTCGAACTGCTTTTGCGAGAAGTCATCAAACCTTTCATCGTCGCTACCCACAAAATGCGAGAAAACGGAACGCGGCCGCAATGCCTGCTGTCGCTTCAGACGCTCGATGAGAGCCGGCATGTCGTGTTCGGGGTTGAATCCCAACCGGCACATACCGGTATCCAGTTTGATGTGTACCGGAAATTCCGTAATGCCTTCGTGGCGTGCAGCGTTCACAAGGGCATCGAGGAGTCGGAAACTGTAGACTTCCGGTTCCAGTCTGTACTTGAAGAGGGTGTGTAGTGCCGACATTTCGGGATTCATGATGATGATACCCATGGTGATGCCTGCCTTGCGGAGTTCGGCACCTTCATCGGCGTTTGCCACTGCCAGATAGTCCACTCCGAGGTCCTGCAGCGTCCGTGCCACCTCGATGCTTCCGCTGCCGTAGGCTCCCGCCTTCACCATACAGGTAAGCCGTGTGCCGGGCTTCATGAACGAACGGTAGAAGCGCACGTTCTCTGCCAAAGCGCCGAGATTCACTTCAAGCACCGTTTCGTGTACCTTCAGTTCCAGCACCTCCGCAATGGTGTCGAAGCGGAAGTCGCGTGCACCCTTCAGCAACACCACATCGTCGTGCAGAGATTGCAGCAAGCTGCTCTTCAGGAATTCGTCCGTAGTGGCATAGAAATGCTTTTCCATTCCGGAAAATAGTGAGTGCGCCTCTGCCAATGCCGGTCCGATGCCGATGAGTACGTCCACCCCACGGCTTTGCAGCATGTCGTTGACGCGCCGGTAGAGGGCATCGTCCGTGATGCCGGTCTGCAGCAGGTCGCTGAGGATGACGACGGCACGGTGCTCGTCGCGTCGGCGCCGACGTTGGAAGTCAAGGGCGATGTCGAGTCCGGTAAGGTCGGAATTGTATGCATCGTTGATGAGTGTGATGCCACGCACTCCCTGCTTCACCTCCAGCCGCATGGCCACAGGCTGCAGCCTGGCCGTCTGACGGGCAATGACGTCGCGGGGTATACCCAGCAGCAGTGCCACGGCAATGGCATGTATGGCGTTCTCCACCGAAGCCTCGTCGGTAAAGGGTATTCCAGCCTCGTCCTCGTGCTCGCCGTAACGGTAGCGTATGAGCGAATGCCCTTCGGTGCGTCCAATGCTTTTCACGAATAGCGGTGCCTTGCTGTCGCGGCGCGACCATCCGAACCTGCGGCCATGGAAGCGGCTGGCTTCAAGGCATTGGCATACGAGTTCGTTGTCGGCATCGTAGACCAGCGTTTCAGCATCGTCGAAGAGCGATAGTTTCTCCAGGCACTTTTCCTCCAGCGAGGCAAAATTCTCCTGATGTGCCTCCCCGATGTTGGTCATCACTCCGACCGTGGGCTGTATGATGGCCCTCAGGCTCTGCATCTCGCCGGGCTGCGATATGCCGGCCTCGAACATTCCCACCTCGGTGCGTTCGTTGAGGAGCCATACCGAAAGGGGGACCCCCACCTGGGAGTTGTAACTGCGTGGGGAACGGGTGATGAAATGAGATGGCGATGCCAACTGATAAATCCATTCCTTTACAGTTGTCTTGCCGTTGCTTCCGGTGATGCCAATGACGGGCACCTCGTGCTCTTCGCGATGCCGTTCGGCCAGCCGCTGGAGGGCTTTCAACGGCGACACCACTTTCAGGAAGTTTGCACCGGGATAGCGTGCGGCCAACTTTGCCTCCGCCTCCACACTGTCCATGGCAGCGACGGCATGCTGCAGGCTTTCGCCGGCATTGGCACCGGTGGTCCAGGGCACGGCACTCACCACAAAGTTGCGTACACCGCGGCGGTAGAGGTCATCGATGTAGCGGTGTCCGTCGCCCGTTCGGGTACGGATGGCAAAGAAGAGCGTGGTCTCGGGGAAGGCCAGGGAACGGCTGTCGGTAAGGAGCCATTCGATTTCCATATCGAAGTGGCCATAACGATGGGCGCCGACAAGCGTTGCCACCTTTTCGATGGAATATGACATGATGAAAAGACGATCTGTGATTTTTGGCAAAGGGGATTATTTTTTGCAGTACTCTGCCACATGTGCAGGTACGCGTGCAAAAATACGAAAATCTTTCTGCCCGGCATTCATGGAAGTTCCGATAATGCGAAGAGTAGTTTGAAAAATCTGTGCTGCAATGTCCGTTCTGATATCTCTTTTTTGAAAAAATGCGCATAAAGATTTCCGGGTTTTATGTTTTTTTCGCAATTTTGCCCCTGCAACCACGGTTCTCCGCCATTTCCGCCTTCTGCCGGCGGCCTGCGCGGAGCCAAGAGGGAACGCAGTGCAAGACTGCGGCTATACCCGTAGCTGTGAGTCCTTTTTTTTCGCCGCGATGCACGGGGGTCCTTTTCTGTCCCCCCAGCCACTGAAAGGGTGCAAACCTCCCCTCCCCCTGCAAGAGAGAGTTTTGTACCGACCGCCATTTCCCCGGAATCGGGAACTGACGGGGTAGTTTTCGGGAAGGCGCATCGCCGCAAGGACAAGCCAGAAGACCTGCCGTGAACGTTGAAAAGCCGTGCCGCCTGCGGGATTACGGGCAGCGGTGAATCCCCCTACCCCTATAATAAATATAAATATTGTATGTCCGGAATGTCTTTCGCGGACATCCCGAAGTCGTGTCCTTATGCCGCGAACCATCCGCATGCTGCTGTTGTGTGCAGCCGTTGCCGTGCACCCTTCCGCCGAAGTCCTGGCTTCGGAGGCCGGTGATTCCGTGACCATGCGTCACGGTATGGTAGTACAGGACTCGCTGCTCCCCGCCGCCCGCGTGGTGCACGTCCCCGACCGCCTGCCCACCCCTCGTCAGACATTGGACAAAAGCTTCCTGCAACTGTTTGCCGGACGCAGTGTCGCTGAGGCGGCAGGTACGATGGCGGGACTGCAGATTCGCGATTATGGCGGCGTGGGCGGTTTGAAGACCATCGACGTTCGGGGCATGGGAAGTGCCCATACCTCCGTATTCTGCGACGGGATGCCCCTTGCCAACGCCCAAAACGGACAGGTGGACCTCGGACGGTATGCTGCCGCCACCTTCGAGAGCGTCAGCCTCTGCCACGGCGGAGCGTCGGACATGCTTCAGAGCGCCCGGCAATGGGCATCGGGGAACAGTGTGGAAATGGTCAGCCGACGGCCGGACTTTGCCGACACCGCTTTTCACACGAAGGCAGAAGCAGGGATGCGCACAGGGTCGTTCGGACGTCTGGAACCCACTCTCCACTGGGAACAGCAATGGCGCAGAGGCCTCGCGCTCACAGCAGACGCCACCTACCTGCATGCCCACGGACGATACCCCTTCAGATTGCGCAAGACCTTCGCCGACGGTACGGTGGCCTACGACACCACAGCCGTACGTGAGGGCGGCGACATCTCGGCCGTCAGCATGGACATGTGCCTTTTCGGTCATCCCGAAAGCCGCACAAAATGGCAGGCAAAGGCACACCTCTACGCTTCGGACCGCGGCATTCCGGCTGCCGTTGTAAACAATGTATGGGGAAGTGCACAGCGACAAAGCGACACCGATGCCTGGATACAGGGACGTTGGCAACGCACATGGGGAGACACCTACACTCTCCGTCTGGCAGGAAAGGCTGCTGTAGAACGGCTCCATTACCGCAACCCCGACACCCTGCAGCTGCGTACCGACCGCACCTTCACACAACCATCGCTCTATCTTTCTTCCGTGCACCGCCTGGCATTGGGACGTGGCCGTCATGGGGCTTTCTACGAATGTGCCTTGTCCGTGGACTACGCCTTCAACACCCTCTGCCAGGCATCGCGATGGCCGTTGCCTCCAGGCAGCCTGCCGCACCCTACCCGCCACACACTGATGACGGCATGGACGGGCAGTGTGGTCTGGAAAAAATGGCGTACAGTGGCCACGCTACACCACACCTTCACCAGCGATGCCAGCGACCTTCAGCCCGAGGTCCGTCGCCGGCAGTTCGTCGCCCCGGTGGTGACAACAGCGTTCCGCCCCATCCCGGACCTCGGTTTCCGGGCCATGGTAAGGCGCCACCAGCGGATTCCCACCTTCAACGAACTTCACTACCATGAGATGGGAAACATCCAGCTGCGTCCGGAACAATGTTGGCAATACAGCGTCGGCGGTGAGTGGGAACGTCATTTTCTCCGTCGTACCTGGACGCTTGCCTTCTCTGCCGATATCTTCATGCACCGCATCACCGACAAGATTGTGGCCGTACCGCGTGGTTCGGGACAATGGCGCTGGATGATGCTCAATGTAGGAGAGGTATTGGCACACGGCACCGACCTCAAAGGCAAAGTCGTGTGGCATGTTACCGCTACGATGAATTTCGAAGTGAATGCCCATTACAGCTATAACCGTTCGGAAGACCGCAGCAATCCTGACGACAACGATCCACGCTTCGGCACGTTCAAAGGTCAAATTCCTTATCTCCCGCGCCATGCCGGCGGCCTCTCCGCACAATATACGTTTTCCTCTTTCACGCTGCTTTACGTGTGGAGTGGCGTTGGTTGTCGCTACCGTTCTTCGGCCAATACGCCGGCGAACCGTCTGCAACCTTGGCAAACCCACGACCTCACGCTCCTCTGCACCCTGCCGCATGTGTCCTGGCTGCAACTGTCGGCAGCATGCTACAACGTGGCAGGACGCCAGTACGAGGTGGTGCCGAACTATCCCATGCCCCGACGCAACTTCCTAATAGGTATCCGCATGACGTGGCAACGGTAAACAGACGAAGGGTCTGCCACCGTCGTATTCTTCCTTCACCTTGACTTGCCATAGTCTTCCTACTTGGCTTCGCCTTCCTCTGTCACGACTCGGGATAATCCAAGCAAGCTTGGCTTCTCCGCTCACTGCTCCATCGGTTGGATTCGCCTTCCTCTGTCACGACTCGGGATAGTATAAGTAAACTTGGTTGCTCCATCGTTACTCACAACAAAAAAAAACAATCATAATCTCAATTTTACATGTTCAAAAAACTCCTCTTTTTCTCTGCCGTTTCTTTGGCATTCGCCGCTTGTAGCGATGACCATGCTGCCCTCACCGACGATACCGACCGTCCGGGCACAGGTAGTGCACTTCCCGAACGCCTCTATGTCCTTTGCGAAGGACTGATGGGTGCCAACCAGGCTTCCATCGACTACTACGATTTCTCCACCGGCAGTTACCTGCGCAATGCCTATGTAGAGGCAAATCCCAACGTGGTGCTTGAACTGGGCGACGTGGGCAACGACCTTCAATGCTATGGAGGCTCCATATGGGCGGTCATCAACGGGAGCAACAAAGTGGAGGTAATGGATGCCTCTACACTCATCCGCCGCGGACAGGTGGACATTCCCAATTGCCGCTGTGTGGCCTTCGACGGCGGATATGCCTATGTGACATCCTATGCCGGCCCGGTCAACGATGCCGACGGCAGCCAGCGTGGCTATGTAGCCAAAGTGGATACTGCCACGCTGACAGTGGTCGACACCCTCCACGTAGGACGTCAGCCAGAAGGATTGGCTGTAGCGGACGGCAAGCTCTACGTGGCAAATTCCGGAGGCTATTGTATGCCGGCCTACGAAAACACGCTGAGCGTCATCGACCTTGCCGATTTCAGACGCCGCACCACCCTCCCCGTGGCGGTGAACATGCAGCGTATCATCGTCGACAGACAGGGCATGCTATGGGTGAACGCTACGGGCAACTATGCCGACGTGGCACCCTCCCTCTGTCGGGTGGACCCGCAGTCCGGACAGGTTACCACGCTCGACATTCCGGTGGGAAGCATGACCCTCCAGGGCGACTCACTCTATATCGTCAGCAACGAGTGGGACTTTGTCCTCAACCGCGGCATCCCGGCATCGGCAATAGTCGACGTCAGCCGTGGCGCGGTCGTCAGTCGTCAATTGGTGGATGCTACAGTATTGGAACAAATGGTTCCCTACAGCGTGGCAGTGCATCCCCGCACACACGAAATCTTCATCTCCGATGCCGGCGACTATGTCTCGCCCGGGACGCTCTACTGCTTCGGCCGCGACGGCAGCCTGGCGTGGAAGGTCCGCACAGGACACATCCCCGGTCATCTGCTGCTGGTGGGGGAAGAATAGCGCAAAAGACAAACGAAAATGCGTCACAAAAACGTCAGTAAATACAGGCAATTTCCTTACCCCCCCTAAGAAAAATACTGCAATTTTCCGGACGTTTTCCCCATGTGTTGTTGTAAGTGATTCAACGGCAACACATAAAACCTATTCTCCTCGGCTAAATCAGCAAAATCCGTATTCCATGCTTTCCA
>SFJN01000133.1 GCA_004555055.1 Bacteroidales bacterium
CGCCGCTCATTCCTTGCCTATTCCGAACGCGAACGTGCGGTGCCCTGGAGAGCGAATCCCGTCTACATCTCGTGGTACGAACTGAACATCGACCGCAACAATTCGGCCGACCCCACGAAGAACATGAATGCCGACCAGGTGCTGAACGTGCTGAACCATTGGAAGACCGACTTCTACGACCGTTACGGTGTGGGACCGAACAGCTTTGTCATCGACGACGGATGGGACAACTACGGTACATGGACCTTCCACGACGGATTCCCCAACGAGATGCGCGACATGGCAGCCCTTGCCGGAGAGATGGGGGCTGGCGTAGGTGCATGGCTCGGTCCGGTGGGTGGTTACGGTACGAGCGGAACATACCGCCGCAACTATTGGACAAACAAGGGCGGTATGGTACTCTCGAATCCCGAATACTACGCCACTTTCAAGGCTGCTGCCGAAAACCTGACCAAGAATCAGGGCGACTTCCGATTCTTTAAGTTCGATGGCATTTCTGACCTCTTCTCTGCCACCGGTCCCAAGGCCGGCGATCAGGGCAACGAAGATGCCGAGGGCATCATCCGCCTCGAACGCTATGTGCGCGAAGAGCTCAAGCGCGATATCTTCTTCAATACCACCGTCGGCACATGGGCAAGTCCCTTCTGGTATCACTACACCGATGCCACATGGCGTCAGGAAGCCGACTATGGTACTGCCGGCAACAACAGCATCGACCGTGAAAACTGGATTACCTACCGCGACCGTCTCGTCTATCAGAACTATGTGACGAATTCTCCCGTTTGCCCCATCAATACGCTGATGACCCACGGATTCATCCTCACCAGTTTCGGCGACGTCAGCAAGAACATGTCGTACGATGCCTGCCGCCGCGAACTCCGCTGTGCCTTTGCCTGCGGTTCGGGTATGGTGGAACTCTACAACGATTATGCCCTGATGAACAGCATCAACGGCGGCAAACTTTGGGCTGACCTCGCAGAGTGCATACAGTGGCAGAAACGCAATGCCGACGTCCTCCCCGACATCCATTGGGTAGGTGGCAATCCCTGGAACGGCTCCACCACCAACGTCTACGGTTGGGCAGCCTGGAACGGCAAGAAGTCCACACTCACCCTCCGCAATGGTGGAAACGCCAGCAAGACGTATAGCTTTACCCTCCGCGAAGCCCTTAACATTCCTGCCAACGTGAGTGGTAAGGTGGTGCTCCGCAAGTCGTTCGGAGAGCAGGATGCCCTGGCCGGACTTGAGGAAGGTACGGCCATCGACATCGATGCCACCCTCAGCGTCACCCTCCCCGGAAGCAGCTTGTTCTGCTTCGATGGCTTGGATGCCTCGGAAGCCGTGGTCAATGTCACCGACATCACTCTCGTTCCCGAGAACGGAAAAGCCGAGGTTGAGGTGGGAAAAACGATGGTGGTACGTGCTAAAGCTGCTCCTGCCGATGCCACCTTTCCCGCACTTGTATGGAGCAGCGCCGACGAAACCGTCGCCACCGTGTCTGCAGGTCTCGTAAAAGGTCTGAAGGCAGGCACCGTGACGATTACGGTGATGGCCACCGACGGTTCTGAAGTTTCGGAAACCCTTGAGGTGAAGGTGGTGGAAAGCACCGAACCCGAACCCGTTGTGGAAGACTATGCCGTAAACTTTGACAAGGATGCCGATGCGGTGCGCGCCGACCGTTTTCTCAGCGGTGTTTCGCTCACCGTGAATGGGGAGGACATGCAGAGCGTCAGCATCAGCAGCCGCAAACCCTACGTCGACCTTTCGGACGACGAGAATGCGGTGTTTACCTGCCCCACCGGCAGCGTACTGACGCCCACCTTCGACTATAACGGCTTATGGATGCACGGATATGTCTACATCGACGTGGATCAGGACAAGCAGTTCAGTTTCTTTGAAGGCAATACCGACCAGACGGGTTCTGAACTCTTCACCTTCAGTTTCTACAGCGGCGACTTCAACAACGACAGTGCCGGTGTGAATTCTCTCGGTGCCTCCATCAGCGGTGATGCCCGTAATGTGCTGAATCCTCCCTCGTTCAGCGCTCCTGGTGTTGCCGGTGAATACCGTATCCGCTTCAAGGTCGACTGGAACAGCGTGGATGCCGGAGGCCAGAAGGCAGCCGACGGAACGTGTACCGGCAAGAACGGTATTCTTGCCAACGGCGGAGTCATCGTTGATGCCACCCTCCGCGTGACGGGCGACAACGTCGGTATCGACAATGCTGTGGCGGAAACTTCGGAGAGCGTTTGCTACGACCTTGCCGGTCGCCGTGTCCTGCAGCCTGCCAACCATGGCGTGTATGTACAGAAGGGCCGTAAGGTCATGAAATAATTTGCATAAAGTCCGGCCTTCCAAGAATTTGCTGTCCTTGTCATTGGCAGCGGATACAGGGGCTTGGACCTGTCTGAAAGCACGGGACAATCGGTACGGGTGCTGTAGAATTCCCTTTACCGTTTGTCCCGGTTTTGTTTGTCCCCGACTTTCTTTCTGTATTTACTTTTGCCCTATATTTACTTTTGCCGAAATGATTTCCGCAGACAACATGTCAAAACCCCGACGTTTGGCCTCGCTCGATGTGTTACGAGGCTTCGACCTTTTCCTCCTCGTCTTCCTGCAACCTGTGCTGTGGACCTTTCTCCACCAGGTGGACACTCCGGCGGCCCATGCCATATTGTACCATTTCGACCATGAGACGTGGGACGGTTTCCGCTTTTGGGACCTCGTGATGCCCCTCTTCCTTTTCATGAGCGGAGCCTCCATGCCCTTTGCACTGTCGCGCTATGTGAGTCGCGAAGGAGGAATACGAAGCAAGTTGCCGCTCTCTCAGGCTTATCGCAAGGTGTTTCGTAGGTTCTTCATCCTTTTCGCACTTGGCATGGTGGTGCAGGGCAATGTCCTCGCGCTCGATGTAGCCTCCTTGAAAATATACGTCAACACCCTGCAGGCCATCGGCGTAGGGTACGTCATTGCTGCGATGGTTTTGCTCCATTTCCGTCTGCGCGGACAGGTGGTTGCCACCTTGTTGCTGCTGCTTGCCTATGCCGTACCGATGCTGCTGTGCGGCGACTTCAGCTTCGAGGGCAATCTTGCCAGCCGCATCGATGCCATGCTGATGGGACATTTCCAGGGCGACCCCACCTATGCATGGATGCTGCCCAGTCTGAACTTCGGGGTGACGGTGATGCTCGGAGTCTTCGCTGGCGAGATTATCCGCATGGCTCCCTCTCCCTCACGCCGTACCGTGCTGCTGCTGCTCGCTGTGGGTGCCGGGCTTGTTGTGGCAGGATTGCTGCTCGACCCCGCCATACCCATCAACAAGCGTATATGGTCGACCAGCATGACACTCCTTTCCGGCGGATACTGCATGTGGCTGATGGCGATTTTCTATGCCCTCGTCGATGTATGCGGTATACACCGTCCATTTGATTGGCTGAAGATGTACGGTATGAACTCCATCGTGGCATATATGCTCGGCGAAACGGTGAATTTCCGCAGCATCGTCCATTCCCTGTGCTATGGTCTTGAACAGTATCTCGGTGCATATTATGCTACGTTGCTGACCTTCGGAAATTTCCTCCTTCTCTTCTTCATCCTGCACGGTATGTACCGTGCCCGTATCTTTGTGAAAATCTGAGCAGCCTCTCGTTGCGTTTCGAATGTGGATGCGAAGGGGAAATGCACAGCCGTTGGGGCGTTTCCTGTTCTTCCCCCCTTTTTGCAAGTCTGTTGCTGCCGACGGTTGTGTGCAAATCCTACGAAAAAAATCGACCGCTCCTGTCCGGTTAGGGCAAGGAGCGGTCGGTTTTGATGAGGGATTTTTATCTTATCTGACGATGCGTCGCGCAACGCTGCCGTCGGAATAGCGTACGATGTTCACACCCTTCTGCGGTGCGTTGTGGCGGCGTCCGTCGGTGGTGTACCATCCCTCGACGGTGGCAGGAGCCTGCCGCAGGCCGTCGACGGCAACGGGGTCGGGTTTGGAGACGTGGACCGACATGGAATAAGCTCCATACTGGTAAGCGAAGGAACCCCATGTGGAGAAGTTCTTCGTCGCCATCATCCAAAACGAGAAGTTGGGGTCGCTCTCCGTCCATGCCAGCGGGTGGAGAGCCTCCTTGACGGTCTGGTCGAAGGCAAATCCGATGCAGCACTTGGTGTATTTGTTTTTCGGGGCTTCGATGAGTACGGGTTCCGAAAACTCTGCCGTGTTCCAGGCACATCCGTCGTGGTAGTCGACGGGATCCTTCTTCACGCTTTCGATGATGTCGGCATCCTGGAAATTGTCGGGGATGCCCATATGTGCCCATATGCGCAGGTTTTCGATGCCCCGGGAGGTGCCGAGGGCATAACGGATGGAGTCGACCTCGTAGCCTGCGAGGGAGTCGGGCAAATAGATGCCCACCACGTAGGTTTCGGGCGATTCCCAGCCTCCGAATGCTTGGGGTGTGGGGTCGCGGTACGACCACCAGTAGCCATCGTCCGTGTTGTTGGCGGCGCGCATGACGAGTGAGGGGGCTTCGGGAGCCTTGGCGCCGACCCATGAGAAGCGGTCGTTTGCAACGTCGCAGGATGTTTGCGCAAATGCGCAGTCTGTGCCCATGACGACAAGGGCAAGGGAAAGTAAAGTCTTGATCATATGTTTTTCTGTTTTATGATGATGCAGGTGGTTGGAATGCTTTAGGGACGTCTCCCCACGCACGGCTGATGCCATCGTTACCGTACGAGTACTTTCCGGAACTTTCCGTCCGATTCTTGCTGGATATACAGTCCCCCTTGTGCGGGCCTCTCCTGTCGGATACCCTGGAGGTCATAGTATACGGGTGTAGAAACTCCGTCGCAGACAGCGTTACGGACGGCACTGGGGTCGAAGTCGGCAATGGCACATTGTGCGGCATTGATGACGAAACCGTTGTTGTCGTTGAGGAGGAGCACCACGAGTGTCAGGCGGTCCTTGTCCTGAATGATGCTGTTCCCCGAGATGTCGAGTGTGGTTTCGTAGGCCACGCTTTCGTCGGCAGTGATGGGCGAGGGTATGCTGCCCTCAATGCCGCGCATGGGTTCCCAAGCGTCGACCACCACATGGTTGTAGGTGGTGTTGACTACCGACGAGGCGTTAATCCAGAAGTCCAAGTCGCCGTCGGGGTATTGGCCGGACTTGTCGCCCTGTTCGTAGGAATATCCGTTGTACTGCGCCCACAGCGCTCCGCTCGAGCTTTGGCCTGAAAGTCCGTCTTCGCTGAGGACAAATGCCAGACGGTAGGGCGATTGTGTACGGGAGATGCAGAATGTGCTTGCGGTCTGCACTCTGATGGCCTGGCGTTCTGCATCGGCCCATTCGGCCGTCATCTCCACTTTTCCTTCTGAGGGATACAAATCGCGGAGCTTCTCTACGAAGCGGTCGGCAGCGAAGTGCGAGGTTCCGTCGCCGTCCATTCCGCTGTCGCCAAGATAGGGGTCGGCAATGGCGATGCGGTTGAAGGCAGCGCTGGGGAGGCTCTGTCCGTAGACGGCCATCACCTCGGCATAGGCCTTGCAGGTCATTGGGTCGGGTTTCGACAGCGAACTGTGGCCGGCAAGGGTGACGATGTCTTCGCCGTAAATCTCCTTGAGTTTGGCAAGACCTACCGTTCCACGCGGACACCATTGGCATGAGGTGGAGGTGAACTCTTCGACCACTGGGAGAGCAGGGTAGAGCTTGTCGGGATTGATGACGATAACCTTTCCCTCAGCCTTGCGGTGTGTCGACTCGTTTTCGCGGCCGTCCACACGGAGTATTTCCAGGGCGAGTGTATGTTCGCCTGCTTCCTCGAAACGCATGGGGCGGGTGATGGTGCACGAGCCGTCGATGGGCAACTGTCCGCCGAGGTCAATGGTTTCGGCATTGTCAGTCTGTCCGTCCACGCTGATGGCGAGCTCCATGGTGCTGAAGGGGATGGAACTGAGGTTGGTGACGGTCCAGGCATAGGTAAACTCTTCGCCCGTCCGGTAGTTACGTTCGTCCTGGGCCTTCACGCTGGCATCGGTGACAATCTGGTCACTAAGTTCCATGTATACCGATGTGGTGAGGTTACCGAGGCCGTAGGGCGTCATGTTCCGCCAGGTGCGTGTGCCGTCGGTTTCTTCGAACTGCATGTAGCAGCCTCCCTCTTCGCTGTCGCCCCAGAGGAAGAAGGCATCCTCATCGTTCCCCACTTCGAACTCGTAGCCGATGTAGCATCCGCCCTTCGGTACGGTATACGGAGTCTTGAGTGTGATGGTGTAGAACTGAAAGTACACGCCGTTGGTGCGTGCAGTGGCATATTTGGTGACATTCTCGGCCTCGGTGCTGCTCTCAGGGATAATATAGGTATCGTTCCCCTGTGCATCGGTTTCGATATTCACAGGAGAGAGCCACACACGGATATAGTCGTCGGCATATTTCACCTTTGGGGGAGCCAGGGCAATCTTCACCTTACTGATGGTGCATCCGGCAAACTTGCCGGGAATGATGGAGCAGAGGTTGTATTTCCGCTGTCCGGTATAGGGTTTGAAGACATCGGAATATTCCGTAAGTTTCGGGAAACTCAGGGTGAGGCCCTGTCCGGAATCATCCACGTTGTAGTTCCACCAGATGAAACCTTCTTCGGCGGCACGCATGGGAGCCTCCGAGGATACGGTGACGGGTTGCTGGGACGATGCGTTGAACGGTGCCAGCAACAAGGCAAAAAACAAGTAGAGCTGTTTCATGAAATAAAATTAAGGTATAAGGACAAATCAAAAAAAGCTTTTCGTTACCCTTGCGTCATTCGGCGTATGGGGGAAGGGGCATCTGCAGGGTGCATGTATGGCGGGTCCTTCTCTCTTTGTGCAGTGCCGTAGTAGGTTGAACGCATTGCAAAGGTAATCGTTTTTTTCGGTTTCTACAAGTTCCATTTTCAAAAAAGAGAATGTTTTCCATGGTAATGTATGGAAATGACGGCAGTTTCCGACCTGTTGCAGCGAAAAAGTCAGGGAACGCGGTGTGTATGGCACGGCGTTACGCTGTATACCTGGACTATTATATTATAGGGATGTTCTATAAATTAGT
>SFJN01000134.1 GCA_004555055.1 Bacteroidales bacterium
GAATCCGACAATAGAATAGAAGTGACGCCAGTCAAAGGGATGGCTGAAAACAACTTGCCACACATCGTGAGATGAGAAAGCCCGAAACCGCCGTATGCGAAACCGCATGTACGGTGGTGTGGGAGGTCGGTAAATGTGAAAGTAGGAGACAAATGCCTTTTATGATTAGCATTTACCTCCTACCCGATTAAAAGCTCGGAGGAAACGTTGCATTATCCCCCCCATCCCCCTCCCCCCTTCCTCACCGCCTATCCGAGGTCTCTCCTTATCACAAAAGGCGGTATCAGCGCCAAACAGGGCAGCAGCGTAAGGGGTCACCACGGTGACGTCGGGCCCTCCCCTCCTCTCAGGCTGCCCTTTTGTGAGCCTGAGAGGGGCGTGTTTAGCCCCAAAACGCGAAAAAAAACCGAGACTTTCAACTGAAAATCCCGGCTTCAGTGAGTCGTTCGGGGCTCGAACCCGAGACCCATACATTAAAAGTGTATTGCTCTACCAACTGAGCTAACGACCCAGCATCAGCGCTTTCTGCGCGTTTGCAAGTGCAAATTTAGATATTGTCAGCTGATTGTACAAGACGAAGACTGTTTTTTTCGTGGAAAAGCATCGTTTTATGGTGTAAATGCCACGTCAAGACCATAAAATCGTCTCTTTTCTGCGTTACAAACGATAAAAATCCGTAAATTTGCAGACAAACAAACTCTCAACGACACCCAAAATATGAAAGGAATAGTTTTGGCGGGAGGTTCAGGCACTCGTCTTTACCCCATCACGAAGGGCATCAGCAAGCAGCTTATGCCGATTTTCGACAAACCGATGATATATTATCCCATAAGTGTGCTGATGATGGCGGGTATTCGCGAAATACTCATCATCTCCACCCCCTTTGACCTTCCGGGTTTCAAACGCCTTCTGGGCGACGGCAGCGACTACGGCGTAAGGTTTGAATATGCCGAACAGCCGTCGCCCGACGGACTTGCACAAGCCTTCACCATCGGCGAGGAGTTTGTGGGCGATGACTGCGCATGTCTGGTACTTGGCGACAATATCTTCCATGGTGCGGGTTTCACCGCTATGCTCGAGGAGGCTCGCCGTACGGCAGAAGAGGAACATAAGGCTACGGTATTCGGATATTGGGTCAAAGATCCCGAGCGTTATGGCGTAGCGGCGTTTGATGCCGACGGCAACTGCCTGTCCATAGAGGAAAAACCTGCCTGTCCGAAATCGAACTATGCCGTTGTAGGGCTGTATTTCTATCCCAACAAGGTGGTGGACGTGGCGAAGCACATCGAGCCCAGTGCACGCGGAGAATACGAGATTACGACAGTGAACCAGCGATTCCTTGAAGACGGCGAACTGAAAGTGCAGACCCTGGGACGGGGTTTTGCATGGCTCGACACCGGGACGTTCGACTCCCTTTCCGAAGCTTCAACGTATATCGAAGTCCTTGAAAAACGACAGGGACTGAAGGTGGGGTGCCTTGAGGGCATTGCATACCGGAAGGGGTGGATTACAGAAGAGCGCATGCGACAGTTGGCACAGCCCATGATAAAGAACCAGTATGGGCAATATCTGCTGAAGGTGATTGAAGATGTAAAACGTTTCGGACGCGATGCCCTTGCCTTCTGAAACACTGTGCAGGCTACTCGACGAGCGTGGAGCATGGAAGGGCACAGCTATTGAATATTACCTTTTGAATATTGAACATTCCTTATTTTGAAGATGGAAGTAATAACGACAGCGCTTGACGGGGTGCTTATTCTTGAGCCCCGTATCTTCAGGGATTCCCGAGGTTATTTTTTCGAATCCTTTTCACAGTGGGAATTCGATTCCAAGGTTGTCCCTTTGCTGGGTCACAGCGTCCGCTTCGTGCAGGACAACGAGTCTATGTCGTCATATGGGGTGATGCGTGGCCTGCACTACCAACGCATGCCTTATACGCAGAGCAAGCTTGTGCGGGTGGTGCAGGGCGCAGTACTTGATGTGGCAGTGGACATCCGTCACGGGAGCAGCACATTCGGGCAGCATGTGGTGGTGGAACTGACAGCGGAGAATCGCCGCCAGCTTTTCATTCCACGGGGCTTTGCCCATGGCTTCGCAGTATTGAGCCCCACCGCAGTATTCCAGTACAAGTGCGACAACTTCTATCATCCCGAAGCGGACGGGGGCATAAACATCCTGGACGAGACACTGCACATCGATTGGCGCATCCCCATAGCGGATGCCATCCTGTCGGAAAAAGACCTGAAGCACAGCCGTCTTGCTGATGCGGTGCCGGACTTTGACATCAACGACAGGCTATACTGAAAATAAGTATACGAGGCTTTCCCCCAAAAGGACCTATAGCTGAATATTAAGCCCTAAAACATGAACATTCTGGTAACGGGAGCAAACGGACAATTGGGCAATGAAATGCGAATTGTCTCCAAGAAATCCCAAGATAATTATATCTTTACTGACGTTTGCGGAACAGAGTGTCCGGATATCGTCTTTCTGGATATCACAGACCTTGATGCGGTCCGGTGCATTGTGATTGAACATGACGTCAAGGCAATCATCAACTGTGCAGCGTTTACCAATGTGGATGCTGCAGAAACCCATTACGAACTGGCAGAAAAATTGAACGCCCATGCCCCGAACAACCTGGCAACGGTGATGAAGGAAGTGGACGGATGGCTCATACACATCTCCACGGACTATGTTTTCGGTGCAGAACCCTACAACACCCCTTGCCGTGAAGACCAAAAGGGAACACCTACAGGAGTGTATGGTGTGACCAAGTTGCACGGTGAGCAGCATATCATCGCCTCCGGGTGTAAACATCTAATTTTTCGGACAGCATGGCTGTACTCCGAATTTGGCAAGAACTTTGTCAAGACCATGCTCTCCCTTATGCGCTCGCGCGACACGCTCAAAGTGGTTTACGACCAATGCGGCACACCCACCTATGCACTAGATTTGGCCACGACAATCTTCAGCATCCTAGAAGACCGGCTCTACGAAAAGCATTCCGGCATATATCATTATAGCAACGAGGGTGTCACATCGTGGTATGACTTCGCCATGACAATTGCCGACATAACAGGAGAAAAACACTGTGGAATCATGCCATGCAGATCCAACGAATTCCCTTCGCCCGTGAAACGACCGTCATACAGTGTGCTCGACAAGACGAAAATCAAGAGGGACTTCGGCATTGAGGTCCCCTATTGGGTCGACTCCCTCAGGCAGTGCCTCCAGCGCATGGGCGAATAACCGCAACATCAACATATAAAAATATAAAGCGGAAAGGGGGGAAGGAACAAATACAGAGTCGCTCATCACCGTTTTGCGGAAGTTGCACGCATTCCTGATACGCTATTGTCGCTCGGGGGAAGACAGAAAACATCGGAATTCTCAAAATAGGAGTTCCGATGTTTTCTGTCATACTGAAGGCTGTGATGCTATGCCATGGGGACCTGTGCCAAGATGTCAGCCTCGCGCCGCTTCCACGATTCCCGAAGAGTAAGTATATACGCTCCCCGGCAGGTATGCAACCGGCACGTTGCATCGTCGGCAAGCGCACGGAGCAGAGGTTCCGCCCCCTTCCGGGGCGTACTAATAAAAGGGCGAAAGAGAATGTCGGCCAGGCGATCGAACCATCGGTGCATGGTAATCATGGCTGTGTCCACCACTCCGGGGTCGGCACACGCCACACGGATGTCACGCTGCCTGAGCTCTTCGGCAAGACAGTGGGCAAAAACAGTAAGGGCGAGCTTGCTGCGCCCATAAGTGGCAAGTTGCGAAAACTTTCCTTCGCGTGGAAAGGCTTGGGGGATGTCCCAAAGCATACGCGTGACACTGGTGGTGAAGACGATATGCGACCTTGGAGGCATCAACGGGGACACAAGGCGTGCCAGGAGGGCTGTGGAAAGACAGTTGACACGATAGTCAAGCTCCACTCCGGAAACGTCAGGGGTGCTGTGACGCGTCATGGTGCCTGCCACATTCACCAATGCCGCCACGGGGCGGTAAAGTTTTTTCAAATCGTCAACAAAACGTCGCACGCCGTTGAAACTGCTAAGGTCGAGGTGCAGCACAAGAATTTCTACACCTTGCACGTCGTTGCGGAGACGGTGTGCGAGGGCTTCGGCAGCATTTACGTTGCGGCAGGCCAACACCAGGGTCTTTCCCTCACGAGCGAGGGCTTCAGCCACAGCGCCGCCAATGCCGCCAGTGGCACCAGTAACGATGTATAGAGGATGAGAGGAGGGTGCAATGGGAGACATGAGTGAAATGCTTAAGGGATGTTGGAGAGAAATGAGAGAGAGCAGAATCGTTAGCGGTCGAGGAGACGGTGTTTGACGGTCTTGGCCACGCATTCCGGCAGACGGGGAACAAGGCATACAGCAAGGCGGTTGAGGAGTCCGTTGACGTACTGCCTCTTGCCCTTGAACATCCGGCGTAAGGCTCCACGAACGAATTTCTGCGGTGTCGCCAATGCTCCAAGGCGTACGCCAAGGCGCTGGAGGTGGGGAGGGAGTCCGAAGAGGTCGGTGGCAATACCTCCAGGACAGGCCACCGTCACACTCACCCCCTCATCGGCAAGTTCCAGTGCAAGGGCACGGGAGAAGACGCGGATATAAGCCTTCGTAGCAGCATAGAGCGCAATGCCGGGCATGGGCATCCAGCATGACATGGACGACATGTTGAGGATATAGCCGCAATGGCGACGTGACATGGCGTGTCCGAAACGATGGCAGAGTTGCGTCACGGCACGCATATGGAGGTCAACATAAAGGTTAAGGGTATGGGGTGAGGTGTCGAGGACGCTGCAGAAGGAGAAGATTCCGGCATTATTGACAAGGATGCTGACCTCAATGCCTTCACGCTCACAGTATTCATAGAGGGTGTCGGCGGCATTGGGGACAGTGAGGTCGAGGCAGTAGGAAAGGAAACGCTGCCGAGGATAAGTGTCTACAAGTTCTTCACACGTGCGTTCGAGGGCTTCTGCCTGGTTGCTGACAAGTACAATATTGTGCCCCATGGCTGCCAGCTGGCGGGAAAACTCGAGGCCTATACCGCTCGAGGCTCCGGTGACAAGAGCTGTCATGGGGGTAAGAGATGTGGACATCTGAGTGCAGTCTTACGTTTGTGTTGTTTATGTTTTTTGTGAGCTTAAGTCACGCCAGGCTTGCCTCCTGACGTCTTTTTATCTCTTCTATTTCGCGCAGAATGCGGGGGGGGAGGTCGGTGCAGTGCTTGTGACACTTCATATCTATAGAGTACATGCGTGCGATGCAATAGTTGACGTGGTCGCATCCGCAACGCTCCTCGCCCTGCGCCATACGGTTGACAAAATCAGGCTCATTGACGAGAGCCCTTGCCATCTGAACGGCACAGAACCCGCTGGAAAGGACATGTTCTATACCGCTCCGAGAAACGCAACCGCCGACATAAATAAGAGGAAGCTGAACCGCCTTGCGTACCTGAAGTGCGTCCTCCAGGAAATAGAGGTCACGATAAGGTTCGTTCTTGATCATCAGCTTTCCTCCGCCGTAGCGTACGCCGTATTTCAACCACCAGCAGTCCATATAGTGCGTCATCGTCTGAATGGGCATTTCACCGCGCATGACATACATGGGGGCACGGCTGACGAAACCTCCGCTGAGAACAAGAGCATCGACACCGAGCGACTCAAGTTCCTGGGCTATGCGTATGCCTTCCGGAAGGTCGTTGCCACCGCGAAAACCATCGCGCATGTTGGTCTTCACCACCACGGCAATCTCACCGTTGGCAGCACGCATGACCTCATTCATACAAAGTCGCATGAAATCCATCCTGTGCTCCAGGTCCCCGCCCCAGCGGTCGTGCCGATGATTGGTGTAAGGCGAAAGGAACTGGCTTATGAGATAGCCGTGTCCGGCATGGATTTCCACACAGTCAAAGCCTGCATCCTTTGCAAGGCGTACGGCATTGCCGAACTCTACAGCCATCTGCCGGATTTCTCTATCACTCATTCCTCGCACAAAAGTGGGGGAATAAAGGTTGAAGCCTGTGGAAGCGGAAATGGGAATCTGTCCGGCTGTGCTGGGGTGCGACATGTTGCCGCAGTGACCGAGCTGAATGGAGGCCTTAGCTCCCGTGGCATGGATGTCATCGGTGAGTGTACGCAACGCCACGACAATCTCGGGACGGAGCCATAACTGTTTGTCGAAGGAGAGGCCGCTACGTGTAACGGCAGCATAGGCTACGGTGGTCATTCCCACACCGCCGCGAGACACTGATAGATGATAGTCGCGCAACTGCGAAGAAGGGCTGTTCCCGGGACACATATCTTCGAATGCTGCGGAACGAATGGTGCGGTTGCGCAACGTTATAGGGCCTATATTGACGGGCGTAAAAAGAAGGTTTTCCGACATATATATGTATTGATTTTTCGAAATCGGTATGGAAATTCAGAGGATTAGTATAATCGAATAATCAGTATATAAAGGGTATTATACGCTTCAGATGGAGTGATGTAAACTCCTCCCCGAACTCCTCTGTATAACGCTTATGTATCTTTGCCGCACGGGGTGCAAGGTTGGCAAACGTCCAAATGGCGAACATTGCACCGGCGGCCGACCACGTAAGGACGGCAAAGCCCACCCACTCCAGCAGTTCACCGAAATAGTTTGCTGACGAAACATAGCGGTAAAGACCTGCCCGGGGAATATAATGACGCGTATCGCCAGGAGCACGGAGATGGCGAATGACGTTATCGCTGTGAAGATTTATGGCAAAACCAATGATGAAAATCGTCAGTCCGAACCAAAAACAGGGGCGTGTAAGCCACTCTGAAGTATAAAGGTCATCGGGAGAAACATAGAATATCCATCCTCCCTGAATGTAGGCGTTGGCTGCGTTGAACATCCAACCGAAAATGATGATAAGCCAAGGCATACGGTTGCTGCCACGCATAAGCATGGGGAAAATGAATGTGCGCTGGAAATAGTGGACTTCGAATACAAGAAAGAACACTAAGGGGACACAGTCAAAACACCGCGGTGAAAGGTACCAGAGCACAAACATGAGCAA
>SFJN01000005.1 GCA_004555055.1 Bacteroidales bacterium
CGCCTTACGAGGCGACATTGCAGTTGCTTCAGGTTACGGCAAGATGCACATGGCATCGCTGCAAGTTCTGTACCTTCTATGGCAAGCAACGCTTCCGTATGTCACCCATATCGGAAATAGAAGATGACCTGAAGGTTATACACCAGTTCCAGCCACGTGCCCACAGGATATTCCTAACGGGAGCCAATCCCTTTGTACTGACAGTCAACCGGCTGACGGACATAGCCTTGCTGATAAGGAAATTATTGCTGTCCGGTAAAACTTTTGCAAGAAAAATAAATGGTCTTACAAGTTTTTATGCTGCGGAATTAAGGTAAATCGGTTATTTTTACTTGGACGTTTTTCCCTCCCCAGGACGTCTGAACACGAAGATTCCCCGTATACCACCGGCAAATACGTCGTAGGTATACGGGGAATTCCTGTAGAAAAATCTGGATGACGAGGGGAACAAACGGCCCCAGCCTTTCCGCTTTTCCTAATAGTGCTTATGCCTCGGGAGCAGGCTGGTTCTCCTGTGCCTTCTTCATCTCGACCTGTCCGCTGGGAGTCTGGCTGTAAGCACGGTAGAAGGTGTCGCGATAATAAAGCATCGCGTTCACGCAACGGGGAACGATGGCATTGAGGTCGTAACCCTCGCTGAGGGCGCATTCGGTGCCTACCCATACGGCGTTGCCAAAGCGGATGGCGCCCTTGGCGAGCTTCACATCGTTGTCGGCAGTATTGATGGCCTCAAGTACATCAGCCTTATTCTCGGGGGTAACGGGGAAAATCTGGGGGAAGAAGAGGTTAAGGAAGAGCTCGTCGTTGTCATCCTTGAAATGAACGAACTCGAGACCCTGGAACTTGAACTGCAGACCGAACTCGGTTGCTTCGGGCTGGAAGCCTTCCTTGGTAAGGAAAGCGGAAAGGTTTTCGCAAAATGCCATAATGGAAATGGTATGTATTTGTTTTGTAAATTGTAATTTTCAGCGGGCAAATATACGACAATGTAGCGGTTTGGCAAAACATTTGCCCTATTTTCTGCCCTTACACTGCCTGCATGAAGGGTAAAATGCTGCGAGAAAGACTGCTGAAGGGTTCTATGGGGGAAGACATGCCATGCCGGTATCTATTCCTCGCGATGTTCAATGATGATTCGCCGGCACTGCGCGGCATCGAAGCCTCTCAGACGGGCATATTCGTCGGCAAGCACGGTGAGCACCTCGTCATCGCCGGGCAGACGGCCGAAGTTCCTGCACCCCGTCTTGCAGTCCACTTCACGGAAACGGATACGGTTGAGGTCGATGATTTCCACCCGTACGCGGCCTTCTGCGTCACGCCCGCAGAGGATATTGCCGCGGCTGTAGTCGGTATGGAGCCAGCCACGTTCGTGCATCCGTGCCGTGGTGGCAGCAATGGCGCGAAGATATTCATTGCGCTCCTCCACTGGCAGGGCAATGACATCCATGTATCCCAGCGGACAGGTGGAACGCAACGAGGCATAGTAACTGTAGGTGAAGAAGAGACCGCGACGCTGCTCGAGCCATCCGATGGGAGTGGGACTGCCGATGCCGGCCTCGTTGAGCATCTTCGCATAGCAATAGGAGCGTTCTGCCTTGCTCTTGCGGAAAAGACCGTAGACAATGCGGTTGACCAGGTTGGGGACCTTGAAGGACTTGACAATGATATTCTTTCCGTCAATGTGGAACTCGCGGATCTCGTTTCGGTTCTTGAAAATGAGTTCACCGGTCTTTTTCCGGAAACGTTGGTGAAGGGCAAGTATAAAGTAGCGAAGTTCCGGATAGTCTGAACTCACCTTTGCCCGTCGGGGATTGAAAAAATAATGGAGGGCGTTGAGGACTTTCGACCAGGAACGCCAATACCGTAACGGTCCTCCCAGCTCGCGGAAGAAGAATTCCGGATGGCGGCGGTTGAGGGTCTTCACCACATGATGGAAGAGCAAACGGTCGCGGACGCGCTTGCTGTTGGGAAGAATGCGGTAGTGGTACATCACTTCCTCGGTACGCACCACTTCTCCACCGTCCTTCAGAATGGAAATCCAGAATTCCCAGTCCTCACGTGCGATGATATCCGTACAGAATCCCCCCACTCTTTCCCAGTCAGATTTCCTGAACATACAACATGCCGGCAACATGTTCTTCCGAGCCAACAGGGAGACATCAAACTTCGGCAAATTCCATTCTCCGTTCCGCAAGCCGAAAAAACGCGCCCGAGGTTGTACGACCTTCACTTCGGGCCGCATGTCAAGGATAGCAGCCGCCAGCGAAATGAATTCCGGGACAATCAGGTCGTCGGCATCAAGCGGCATGATGTACTCACCTCCCGCCTCGCTGACGGCATGGTTACGGGCACGGCATACACCGGCATTTTCCTGATGAAGCACCCGCACACGGCTGTCCTGCTCAGCATGCCGGCGAGCTATCTCGAGGGTGTTGTCGGTGGAACCATCATCGATGACGATGATTTCGAGCGGATGATAGGTGCAGGCAGATGCCGACCTGAGGGTTTCCTCAAGGGTGGCGGAAGCATTGTAGGCGGGAATGATGATTGATACGGATGGGGCCATGGCTGCTATATCTTGTCAAAACCTTTTGTCCATTTCCGCCAATAATAGAGAAGCGGATTCTTGTATTTGAGTTGTTTCCACGGACGGCTGGCATGGGGCCGGTGGAGCACGGGAAGCGAGAGGAAGAGATAGTTGTGAAGCCCGGCGGCAAGACTCTCGTGGGAGATGGTGACATCGAACCAGTTCTTCGAAGCATCAAGTTTCCCGAAGTCGTAGGCCTTGAGCAATGCCGGGGTGAGGAGAGAGCAGCAAAAGGAACAGTGCTTGCGGCAATCCACCACATCGCCCTGCATCTTGCGGGCATAGTCATAGGGATAGTTGATGCGTCCGTCCTCATCGACGGTGACGCTGGCGGCAATGCCGCAGTCGGGATGTGCCATGGCACCGTCCCACAGTCCCTGCAGGGTGTCGGGGCGCACGGTGACGTCGCTCTCCACAATGGCAATGGCGGCATCGTCGGCAAGGGCCTGCCGCTGCACATGGCGCAGGACAAAGAGATAGTTGGGCGAAGGGTGGTCCGTCAGGTCTGCAAGGTCCACCACTTCTACCCCAAGGCGCTTTGCCTCGCGGTGCAGACGCCGCGTGTTCTCGGGTGTAGAACGGTCGTTGAAGACCACATAACGGTGGGGCATGTCAAGCCTGGCCGCTACAATGGCTTCCATTGTACCGACCGTGCTGTCGATGCTGTCCTTGACCGGGGTGATGATCAGGAGTTGTTTCATTTCTGGGAAAAGTGGAGATGTCCGAAGTGTCAGCCCTCTTCAGGAGTGGTATGTTCCAGGATGTTCGCCGCCAGGGTGTCGGCACACTGTATGAGTCCGCAGAGGGGATACTTGTCGCGTGCGGCGTTGATGTTGCTCTTGGCTTCGGGGCTCTGGAAGGCAAGGTCCCAGGCCGCCATATGCCAGCGTATGGCAAGCATTTCCTCGTCCTTCAGCTGTAGTCCGGAGAGAAGAAGGACAATCACGCTCTTCTCGCCGTGTCCCATGGGGAAGTTCGAGAAGTCTACATCATAGCCCTCATAGTCTTCCCACGCAGTGTTGGCGGCATTGCGGCGACGCTTGGTGACGGGTTTGTAGATTTCGGCCTTGTTGACATCGTGGAGGAGCGAACAGAGGATGACGCTGTCCTCGCGGAGTTCGTCCTTCAGGTCGGGACGCATGCGGTGCATGATAGGCAGGAGCTCCAGGGCGGCACGGCATACATTGAGGCTGTGCTCCACCAGTCCGCCTCGCGAACAGAGGTGGAAGCGGGTAGAGGCTGGCGCTTCGAAGAAACCGAGTTTTTCAAGGTCTTCAATCACATATTCCACGCCTTCGCGCTTGGTAGAACGGAGCAGCCGGCAGAATTCAGCCTTGTTTTCTGCCACTTTATCAATTTTCAGATTACCTAAATCCATAATTTGATTAATAAAAAAAATAGAGATGGATGCCACAGGCACCATCGCATTAACCCGTATCCGGGAACAAGAATCAGACATCCTCTCCTTTACACCCCAAGCAGAAGATTGGCTACAAAACCGGCATTGGGGAGATGTTTCCCGGAGAAATATGTCTGCAAAGGTAGAAAATTCCGATGAAACGCGGAGCAGTTACTGCGTTTTTTCGCTAATTTTGCAGCATCAACCAATTAAAACATTGTTATGCGCTTACGCTTTCTCCACCTTTCGCTCACCCTCGTGGCTGTAATACTCACAGCTTGCGAGGCACAGGATTCCGTGAATCTGTATATCGGTACCGGCGGACATGGACACACCCACCCGGGAGCCATGGTCCCACACGGCATGATACAGCCCGGCCCCGACACCCGCATCCACGATTGGGATGCCAGTTCGGGATATCACTACAGCGACGACAGCATCAACGGTTTCGCACACACCCGTCTGAGCGGCACAGGATGCGCCGATTTCGGAGATTTTCTTGTCATGCCCATTACAGGAGAGGCGCAGACGCAATACGTCGGAGAGAAGGACAAGGCACAGCACACTGCCTATGCCTCACCATTCTCACACGAGGAGGAAATTGCGTTTCCGGGATATTACGGTGTGAAACTCGAACGCTACGGCATCATGGCCGAAATCACCGCCACATGCCGTACGGCCATCCACCGATGGACCTTCCCGGAAAGCGAAAAGGCGGGCATGATTCTCGACCTCGACTACTGCATCCAGGACCAGACCATGCTGGACATGCAGGTGGAAGTGACGGGCGATACCATCCGTGCCTTCAGGCGTGACAACTGGTGGCAGTACGACCACCGCCTCTATTTCGAGGCCGTCACAAGCAAGCCCATTGCCGGATACCGCATCGTACGCGACACCGTGCAACTCGAACGCGACAACGGACGGATGCAGCCACGCTGCAAACTCCTTGTGGACTTCGGCAAAACCGCCAAGGACGAGGAAATCATGCTGAAGGCGGCCATCAGCGCCGTGGATGCCGACGGTGCACACCGAAACCTGATGGCGGAACAGCCCGGTTGGGACTTCGATGCCACCCAGGAGGCTGCCGCTGCACTGTGGAAGAAGGCACTGCACTGCATTGACATCGAAATCGACGAGTCCGATTCCACTGCCGTTGAACAGCGCACCATATTCTATACCGCCCTCTATCATGCCCAACTCTCGCCGAATGTCTTCCAGGATGTCGACGGACGTTACCTCGGCATGGACCTCAAGGCACACCAAGGCGACCCTGCCGACCCTTACTACACCATCTTCTCGCTTTGGGACACACACCGTGCCCTGCACCCGCTCATCTCCATCATTGACCCCGCACAGAACGAGGCCTACATCCGTTCGCTCATCCGCAAGGGCGAGGACGGCGGACTTGTACCCAAATGGGACTGCGGAAGCAACTACACAGGCTGCATGATCGGATACCACTATGCTGCACTCCTTGCCGACATGATGGCCAAAGGCTACCGGAACTTCGATGCCGAACTGGCATACAAACACGCCGTCCGGTCAGCAGAATACGACACCACGGGCATCACTCCTGCATGTCCCACCTGGCTCTACCCCTACATCATGCCGAAGGCACGCTACTATCGGCAGACTTTGGGATACGTTCCCTCCGACATTGAGAACGAAAGTGTGGCAAAGGCCCTTGAACTCTGCTACGACGACTGGTGCACCGCACAGGTGGCACGCATGATGGGCGACACCGCACGCGCTGCAAAATACGAACGTTGGGCACGGCTTTATACGAACTATTTCGATGCCTCCACAGGATTCATGCGCGGAAAAATGGCCGACGGCAGCTGGCGCACACCATTCTCGCCGGCACGCTCCACACACCGTCAGGACGACTATTGCGAGGGTAACGCCTACCAATGGAGCTGGTTCGTACCCCACGATGCCGACGGACTCATTGCCCTCTATGGCGGCCGCGATGCCTTTGTACGGAAACTCGATGCGCTCTTCTCGGCCAGCAGCCAGCTCGAGGGCGAAGAAGTGAGTGCCGACATCAGCGGACTCATCGGACAATATGCCCACGGCAACGAACCTTCGCACCATATTATCTATTATTACAACGCTGTGGGAATGCCGTGGCGTACGCAGGAACTCGTCGACTCCGTACTGCACACCCTTTATGCCAATGCCCCGGACGGACTCTCCGGAAACGAGGACTGCGGACAGATGTCGGCATGGTACATCCTCAATGCCATGGGATTCTACCAGCCCTGCCCCGGACGGCCGGTATACGCCATCGGACGACCGCTCTTCAAGTCGGCAACCATACATCTGCCCGGCGGAAAGACATTTAGGATTTCCGCACCCGGAAACAGCCGGAAGGCAAAGTATGTGGTGTCCATGAAACTCAACGGCACGACACTCAGCGAGCCCTACTTCACCCACGAAGAACTAGTGAAGGGCGGCGAACTGGTGCTGGAAATGTCTGAGAAACGCCCGTAATTCCCCTCACACCTCCCATTCCACATTGGCAGCCCCTGCCCGCCTTTCCCGTTGCGGGCAGGGGCTGACTTTTGTCTACGCTATGAAACCGTTCAAGTCCATCCTCCTTTATCTTCTTTCCTCCTTTGTACTCTGGCTGCTGGTTTTCGCTGCCGGGAAACTGCTGTTCCTCGGCTACAACGCCGCCGAATACGCATGGTCGTGGAGCGATGCCCGCGATGTGCTGTGGCACGGTCTGAGCATGGATGCCTCCACCGCCGGCTACCTGATGGCGGTGCCCTGGCTGCTGGGGCTGGGCATGCTGTGCTTTCCCTCACGATGGTGGAACCGCCTGCTGGCAGGCTACTTGGTTTTCGCTGCCATTGCAACGGGACTCATCGTCATGGTCGACACCTTCCTCTACCCTTTCTGGAAGTTCAAGCTCTCCGCCACGGTATTCACCTATATGGAAACGCTCGACGGTGCCGCCAACAGCGTCACCACGGCCTTCATGCTCTCGCGGTGCCTCGCCATCGTCGTAGGCATACTGCTTGTCACAGCAGGTGAATTCCTGCTCTTCAGCAAGTTATGGCCCGCACAAGTCCGAAAGGGCACAGTACGCACTTCGCCACGGACGCTCACAGTCGCCCTGCTCTCGATGCTCTTCGCCGGCGGTCTTGACTTCCTGGCCATCCGCGGCGGCGTCAGCACAGCCGTGCAGAACGTGGGTACGGCCTACTATTCGCAGACGCTTTTCCTGAACCATGCGGCTGTGAATCCGGCTTTCTCACTGCTTTCGAGCTTCAAACGTTCCAAACGCTTCGGCGAACAGTACCAGTATTTCCACGAACTCCATCCCGAAATCACGGAAGGCACCTACACGCCGCTCGACGGGTCCATGCCGTTCGATTCCCTGCTGCGCACCGAAAGGCCGAACATTCTGCTCGTCATCATGGAGGGTTTCGGCGGACAGTTTGTACAGGCCCTCGGCGGAGCGGAGGATGTGACGCCGGGCTTCGGAAAACTGATTGAGGAGGGCGTATTCTTCGACCGTTACTACAGCAATTCCTTCCGCACGGACCGTGGAACGGTGAGTCTGCTCAGCGGTTGGATCAGTTATCCTTCGGTCAGTCTGATGCGTCTGCCGGAAAAGATGGTACAGCTCCCCGGTCTTGCCAGGAGCCTTGCGCGCGAAGGCTACGCCACGCAGTTCCTCTACGGCGGTGACATCACCTTTATGGGCACTTCGGGATACCTCGTCAGCAACGGTTTTACCAAATTGTACGGCGACAAGGAATTCAGCATCGCCGATGCCCGAAGCAGCAAATGGGGCGTGGCGGACGGCATTGCCGCACAGCGTGTAGAGGAAATGCTGCGCAGTAAACCTGCCGACGGCAAACCCTGGTTCTTTACGTTCCAGACCCTTTCGAGCCACGAACCGTTTGAGGTGCCGTACCATCGGCTTGCCGACCCCGTACAGAATGCCTTCGCTTACACCGATTCCTGCGTGACGGCATTGGTCGACGGTCTGAAGCAGACGCCGCTGTGGGACAATCTCCTCGTCATCCTCGTCCCGGACCATGGTTTCCTTACCACGTCATACGAAGACCCGGAATTTTTCCACAGTCCCTTGCTCTGGCTTGGCGGTGCCATACGGGCTCCCCGCCGCGTGAGCTACCTGATGAACCAGAGCGACCTTTGCGCCACCCTGCTGGCACAGCTGGGCGTCAGCACCACCGACTATCCCTACAGCCGCAACGTCATGCACCCTGACTGCCCGCGTTTCGTCTACAGCACCTTCCCCAGCGGCATCATGTATGCCGACTCCACGGGTACCACCGTCTACGACATCACCAGCGACAAGGTCATCTCCTCCTCACCATCCCCCTCTGAAAGACGTCTCTTCCTTGCCAAACGCCTGTTGCAACAGTCGTATTCCGCTCTCGACAACATGGAAAAACGCTGAGGCGTTTTCAGAACAGCACGCTACACAAAGAATATGCCCCCACACAAGAAGCCCCGGTTCGCACAGCACCATTGCCTGCAAACCGGGGCTAACCATACAAGACAGTTTTCAGCGAGATGCTACCGGCATCCTACCGAATAATCATACTCACATGGCAACGCCCGCTGCCATTATATGCCGGACATTTGCCACGTTCGCACCGTGGACATGTAAACTTGTAATTGCCGCTAAATGTCGAATCAGAAACCCACCTTTACGGTTTTGTCGCCCACTCTGATGAGATAGACATTCTGCCGAGGCAGGTTGAAGTTCATGGTGCTTCCTGTGGCTTTATACCGTCCCATCAGTTGTCCGGCGGGAGTATAGACGCCGACGGGTGTCCCCACCGGAGCATTTTCAAGGCAGAGCGCACCGTCACGCACACTAATCTGCATATCCGGGTCCACCACCTCGTTGATTCCTGCCTCATATTCATCAATGCTCAAGATTGGTCCATTACGCACAAAAAACGGGACCGGCTTCTATGTCAATGCATAGTTGCCGGTCCCTGAACGGTTCTTAGGGTGTTCTATATATTAGAAATAGTCTATTCGTTTCCGAACTTCAGTTTTCCGTCGTCGGTCGTGACAAGGATGGGGCGCTGGTTGCTGACGGTTCCTGCCAGCAATGCGCGGCTGAGGTCGTTGAGGAGCATGTTCTGGAGGGCGCGCTTCACAGGACGTGCACCGTATTCGGGGTCGTAGCCCTCCTGGGCAATCAGACGTACGGCATCGTCGTGGACGTGCAGCGTGACTCCCTGCTCCTCCAGACGGCGGGCAATGCTGCGGAGCTGGATCTTCACAATCTGCTCAATCTCATTCTGACGGAGAGGATGGAACATGAGGATGTCGTCGATACGGTTGACGAACTCCGGACGCAGGCCGAGTTTCACCAGTTCGTCGGCAAGGTCCTCACGCTTGTCACCGTCGGTGATGAGGTTGCTCGTCATGATGATGATGGTGTTCTTGAAGTTCACCGTACGTCCCTTGTTGTCGGTCAGACGTCCGTCGTCGAGTACCTGCAAGAGGATGTTGAAGACGTCGGGATGTGCCTTCTCGATTTCGTCGAAGAGAACTACGGAATAGGGTTTGCGCCGGACGGCCTCCGTAAGTTGTCCGCCCTCGTCGTAGCCGACATATCCTGGAGGTGCACCGATGAGTCGGGTGGCAGAGAACTTCTCCTGATATTCGCTCATGTCGATCCGCGTCATCAGGTTCTCGTCGTCGAAGAGGCATTCTGCCAAGGCTTTTGCCAACTCGGTCTTACCGACACCGGTCGCTCCGAGGAAGATGAAACTACCGATGGGGCGTTTCGGGTCCTGCAGACCGGCACGACTGCGGCGCACGGCATCGGCCACAGCGGCAATGGCCTCGTCCTGCCCGATGACGCGGTGGTGGAGTTCGTCCTCAAGATGGAGGAGTTTCTCGCGTTCGCTCTGCATCATACGGGTGACGGGTATTCCGGTCCAACGGGCCACCACGTCGGCGATGTCGTCGGCCGTCACCTCCTCTTTTACCATGGCTTCCGCACCCTGGCATTTGTGGAGTTCCTCTTCGAGGGTGAGGATGCTCTGTTCGAGTTCCTTGAGACGTCCGTAGCGGATTTCCGCCACACGTCCGAAGTCACCTTCGCGCTCGGCACGTTCGGCATCGAACTTCAGGGTCTCGATGATTTCCTTCTTCTGCTGTATCTGCTGCAGCAGCGCCCGCTCGCCCTCCCACTGTTGCTTGAGGGTACGCTCCTTTTCGCGGAGTGTATGGATTTCCTCGTCAAGTTGCGAAAGTTTTGTGGTGTGCGCTTCCTGAGCAGCGGCATCTGCTGCCGCTTCCTTCTCGCGGCGGATGGCCTCGCGCTCGATTTCAAGCTGACGCAGACGGCGTGAGATTTCATCGAGTTCCTCGGGCTGCGAGTCGCGTTCCATACGGAGTTTTGCAGCAGCCTCGTCCATCAGGTCGATGGCCTTGTCGGGGAGGAAACGGTCGGCGATGTAACGGTGCGAAAGGGTGACGGCGGCTATCAGTGCATCGTCCTGGATACGCACACGATGGTGGTTCTCGTACTTTTCCTTCAGACCGCGGAGAATGCTGATGGCTTCTTCGGGAGCGGGTTCGTCGACCATCACCGTCTGGAAACGGCGCTCAAGGGCCTTGTCCTTCTCGAAGTATTTCTGGTATTCCTCCAGCGTGGTGGCACCGATGCTACGGAGCTCACCACGGGCAAGTGCGGGTTTGAGGATATTGGCAGCATCCATGGCGCCGTCGCTCTTTCCGGCACCGACGAGGGTGTGTATCTCGTCGATGAACAGGATGATGCCGCCCTGAGCCTCGGTAACCTCGCGGACAACGCTCTTCAGACGGTCCTCGAACTGGCCCTTGTACATGGCTCCTGCCACAAGGGCTCCCATGTCGAGCGAATAGACACGCTTGTCGCGGAGGTTGTCGGGGACGTCACCGCGGACGATGCGCTGGGCAAGACCCTCGACGATGGCCGTCTTTCCCGTACCGGGTTCTCCAATCAGGATGGGATTGTTTTTCGTACGACGCGAAAGAATCTGCAGCACACGGCGTATCTCTTCGTCACGACCGATGACGGGGTCGAGGCGTCCCTCACGGGCTTCGCCCACAAGGTCGATGGCAAACTGCTTGAGTGCCGATTCCTCGTCGTTTCTCTGTGGTGTTCTGTTCGTGGTATTCATATGATGATAAATGAAAGATGTTACTTGAAGATTATCGAAAGATTTTACATTTCGCAAGGCCACGGCTGCCGGAGTGTCCAGGGCGGCCTTTCGACCGGAATGGGGTGCAAATCATCTGCCAAAGGGATTTTCTGCTCTACACGAGGCAGGAAATCATGACGAAATTTCACATTAACAAACTAATATACAGCTTCTTGTGCCAAAATTTCAGTATATCGCTTGACTTTTTGGCATACCTCCTCCGCCTTGTCCGAAAGGGCTACAGGGAATCATGCCGCACAAAGATACCTTTCTGCCTGCAACCGCTCCACCGCCCGACCTTAACAGAACCGGACAGTGGAAGTGTGCAGACTAAAATCCCCGGAACTGGGTGCACGAAGGACGCAGAAGAGGAAAGGGAACAAATTGCACACTCCGAGTTTTCAGCCCCTCAAAAGACCTTGCAAGGAGTGGCTGAAAAGGATGAAAATCTAGAAAAATTTTGACAACGCACAGCGTCGCTTCCAGAGAGAATTTTGGGCTCTTTTCTGCACTTTTGCAATCTAAAACTCGCATTTTAGGCAATCCTTCTATAGATTATCTCCAAGCCGGCCGGCATTTTTTGCCGCAAAATCATCAGAAAACGTGGCAAAAGGCATAAAAAAATGGGCTACGGAAAGGGTAAAACACCGGACTTCTCGGGCAGAAACATCCGTACTTTTGGGGCAAAACATCGGAACTTTGCCTCGCAGAAGTCCGTACTTTCTGCTTTTCCGACCGAAAAACGGCGAAAAAGCAGGCAAAACAAGGCAGAAACAGCAAACGCTCCAATTTTGCAATATTCAGCGACGGGACAAGGCGTGGTGGCTTCCGTGCCCCTTCTCGGACCAATAACGGCACCCCCTAAAACACGAAAACGGTGCAGGAAGTGATGCTGAAAAGAAATTGCACACTCCGACACCGGACCCTCATTTTTCGGCACGCCTGCCATAGCACAACCATCCCTTCCCGTCCGGAGAGCAAAGCCTAAAGAGTCTATCAACAAAAGACCGTCTCGAGCACATCGAGACTCTTCAACTGGGGGAAACCGGGAAGATGCAAACGATAGAAGCTCACAAGCCGACGGAGAATGGCCGTGCGCTGCGAACCGGAAAGGCGGAACAGATGCATGGTGGGGAAATTCATACGCGCCAACTGGCGGGCGGCATGGGCATCATCGCCCTCAAGACAGACGCCATGGGCAGGACGGTTGTCGGTGAACTCGGCCCCCACAAGGTCGAAATAACGTCCCTCACCCTTGAGCTCTTCCCAATCGGGCTGGATTCCCAGGAACCTTGAAAGGCGGAAAAGGAAGACGATATGGAAATTGGCGTAGTCCGACGGACAGGCGTCGAGCCATGCCACCGCACTGGACACATAATCGAAAAAAACATCGCCGAAGTCTCCCTCAAGCGTGGCATACGACAGGAACTCAGCCAGAAACATGGCAATGGCCATCTTGGCAGGACTGGCCATGATGGAGTCCTGACGCTCCACGACGCGCACCGTACGCGGACGGAAAACGGAGGCGGTAGGCGAGGCATCCCACATGACCTCGAGACGGGCGAGAGGGCGGAAAAGGCTGGCACGCATCGGTGAACGCTGGCTGCGGACAAGTGGCAAGGAGAGCGTCACACGGCCGGAAGTGCGCGAGAGGGCACGCACCAACAGACGGTCGGCACCGTAACGTGTCGTCCCGAGGACAAGTATCTGATGGGTCTCTATCATATATAAAGATGGATCTCTATTATATATAAATATTACGTGGAACACAAAGAGGTGGGAAATGAAAGCCACCCCCCGGATGCATACCTACGGAAAACTTCCGGCAAAAATAACGATAAATTCCGAACAGCATGGGGCACAATGGGGATTTTCTGACAAAAAAGCACAAAAAACTTCTGCGGAGCCAACACCTGCCTCAAGGCACAAAACAGAGGCGTTTGTAAAGATTTTATGACGTCGGCTTTGCAATTTCGAGGCTATTTCAGTGTTTTTCCAAACTTTTTATATCACTTTGCTTTGAAGAAAAAGAAAAACGCCATAACTTTGCACTCGCAAATCGGTCACAACGCCACGCCAAGACGGCAAGGCAATGTAAACCTGATTCGTGATGGTCCCTTCGTCTATCGGTTAGGACGAGAGATTTTCATTCTCTAAAGAGGGGTTCGATTCCCCTAGGGACTACAAAACTTGCAAAAGTTTGCACACATGGGCCATCAACATAAAGTTTGAAACGCCCTGACGGAGAAAGGTGAAAAATTTAGCGGGCCTTCGCACAGCACGCTGGTTTTTCTCTTTTTTACGTTATAAACATGTGATGCGCGCGTGGAAAGACAGTCCGGGCAAAGCGCGTAGCGTCGGGATGACGCCCATTTTCCTCCTTGCTAAGCCCAGCTAGAATCCCCAACAAACCACACACTTATCTATTTGTATCATTTTCCCAAAAAAGGAATAATTCCCCTAAAGAAACAATGGCAAATCACAAGTCATCTGTAAAGCGCATCCGCCAGACTGCTGCCCGCCGTCTCCACAACCGTTACTATGCCAAGACGATGCGCAATGCTGTTCGCAAACTCCGTGCTACCACCGACAAGGCTGAGGCAGTAGCCCTCCTCCCCAAGGTGCAGAAGATGCTCGACAAGCTTGCAAAGAACAACACCATCCACAAGAACAAGGCATCGAACATCAAGAGCAGCCTCATGCTCCACGTCAACAGCCTCGCATAATTACATCCGCAAAGGCAGGGACATTACTGCCGGAACAATGTAATGAAAATCATACAAAACGGAGTCTGACATTTGTCGGATTCCGTTTTTTTGCATACCTTTGCACGGCTGGCAGAAAACCTTTTCCAGACCGGACACCGCATCTGCCGCCACACGCCCCGAACCGCCGGAGCAGACCACACACATACCACGACAAACCACAAGACACAAGATGCAAGACAACTTCGACATACGCAGCACGCAGAACAAGCCGGCCACATCGGAACGGGACTTCGAAAATGCACTGCGCCCACTCTCTTTCTCCGACTTCACAGGACAGAAAAAGGTGGTGGAAAACCTGAAAGTCTTCGTCGAGGCAGCACGGATGCGCGGCGAGCCCCTCGACCACACCCTTCTGCACGGCCCTCCCGGACTGGGAAAGACCACATTGTCGAACATCATTGCCAACGAACTCGGTGTGGGATTCAAGCTTACCAGCGGACCGGTGCTCGACAAACCTGGCGACCTGGCAGGACTCCTCACCTCGCTCGAGCCGAACGACGTGCTCTTCATCGACGAAATCCACCGCCTCAGCCCCGTAGTGGAGGAATACCTCTATTCGGCCATGGAGGACTACCGCATCGACATCATGATTGATAAAGGACCTGCGGCACGGAGCATTCAGATTGACCTCAACCCCTTCACCCTCGTCGGCGCCACCACCCGGAGCGGACTCCTCACAGCCCCGCTCCGTGCACGCTTCGGCATCAACATGCACCTCGAATACTACGATGCCAAAACGCTGACCACCATCGTCGAGCGTTCGGCAAGAATCCTCCGCGTACGCATCGACCCCAAAGCGGCGGCGGAAATCGCAGGACGGAGCCGCGGCACACCGCGTATCGCCAACGCCCTGCTACGCCGAGTCAGAGACTTCGCACAGGTGAAGGGGAACGGCGACATCAATACCGAAATCGCACGGTTCAGCCTCGAAGCGCTCAACATCGACAAGTACGGCCTTGATGAAATCGACAACAAGATCCTCACCACCATCATCGACAAGTTCAAGGGCGGACCCGTAGGCATCACCACCATTGCCACCGCCATCGGCGAAGATGCCGGCACCGTCGAGGAAGTCTACGAACCGTTCCTCATCAAGGAAGGCTTCATCCGACGCACGCCACGCGGACGGGAAGTCACCGACCTGGCCTACGAACATCTCGGACGCGACTACATCGGACAGCGCGAACCCGGACAAGGATACCTCTTCTGAACACGGGATCTCCAACCCGGTCTACGCACCTAACATCCTCAAGCACCAGGAAACGAATGATTACATACAACGCCTACAGCGAAGCCATGCCGGAACTGGACACCACTGCCACCACGGCATGGATAGCACGGGTGGCGGAAAAGCATGGCAAGCGCATCGGCAACGTCAACTACATCTTCTGCACCGACGATGAAATCCTCGATGTCAACCGCCAATATCTCCACCACGACTACTACACCGACATCATCACCTTCGACTACTGTGCCAACGACATCCTATCGGGCGATATCTACATCAGCCTCGACACCGTAGCCTCCAATGCCGAAGAACTGCAGAAAGACCCTGTCGAAGAGCTCCACCGGGTGCTCATCCACGGCATTCTCCACCTTGTGGGAATCAACGACAAAGGCCCCGGTGAACGCGAAATCATGGAACGTGCCGAGGACGAAGCGCTCGCCATGCGCTGAAAGTCAAAGGCTACAGAAGGGCAAAACGTCACGAAAGCATCCTTTTCCGGAAAAACGCCACACATTTCTTATATATTTATATAAGAGGAGTGGACACCCGGAAAAGGACGCTTTTTTTCGTGCCGAAAATTTGCATCTTAATCCAAAACAACGTAATTTTGCCCCCGCATTCAGCCCTCACGGCGTTATGGAGAAGGAACACCATGAGAGGAAATGCCTGAAAAACAAAAAAGGAAATACATCCGCTTCCCCAACTTCCCCCTCCCCCAAACATCATGCAAAAGAACTTAGTGATTGTAGAGAGCCCTGCAAAAGCGAAGACCATCGAACGCTTCCTCGGCAAAGACTACAAAGTGATGTCAAGTTTCGGACATATCCGCGACCTGAAGAAGAGAAATTTCGGCATTGACCTTGAAACCTTTACCCCCGAATACGAAATCCCCGCTGACAAGCGCAACGTAGTGGAGAGCCTCCGCACCGAAGCAAAGAAGAGCGATGCCGTATGGCTGGCATCCGATGAAGACCGCGAAGGAGAGGCCATCAGCTGGCACCTGGCAGAGGTACTCAACCTCGACCCCGCCAATGCACGGCGCATTGTCTTCCACGAAATCACGAAGCCCGCCATCCTCGCCGCCATCCAGAACCCGCGGACCATCGACCTCAACCTGGTGAATGCCCAGCAGGCACGCCGCGTGCTCGACCGCCTGGTAGGTTTCAAGCTCAGCCCGGTACTTTGGCGGAAGGTGCAGCCCAATCTCTCGGCAGGCCGCGTACAGAGTGTCGCCGTACGGCTCATCGTGGAACGCGAACGCGAAATCCAGAATTTCAAAAGCGAAAGCAGTTACCGCGTCACCGCAAGCTTCGCCGTCACCGATGCCAACGGACAGCCTGCAACCGTGAAGGCGGTACTGGCCACCAACTTCAGCAATGCTACACAGGCCGAAGCGTTCCTGGAACAGTGCAAGGGGGCAACATTCACCGTGAAAAGCATACAGAAACGCCCCACCAAGCGTTTCCCCGCACCTCCCTTCACCACCTCTACACTGCAGCAGGAAGCGGCACACAAACTCGGATTCCCCGTTTCGCTTACCATGCGCGTGGCACAGACCCTTTACGAAGCGGGTCTCATCACATACATGCGTACCGACTCCACAAACCTTTCTGACCTCTGCCTCAATATGGCAGGACCCGTCATCAAGGAACTTGCAGGAGAGGCCTATCACAAACGCCGCAACTACCATACACACAGCAAGGGCGCACAGGAAGCGCACGAGGCAATACGACCCACCGACCTCAGAAATGCCGAAATCAACGGCACGCCCCAGGAGCGCAAACTATACGACCTCATCTGGAAACGCACCATAGCCTGCCAGATGGCTGACGCCGAACTGGAAAAGACCACGGTGACCATTGCCATCGACGGCACGGAACACGAATTCAATGCAACGGGCGAAGTGGTCTGTTTCGACGGATTCCTCCGTGTTTACCGCGAAACCGCACAGGAAGGGGAAGAGAACGACGAAGGACGTCTGCTTCCCCCGATGACCGAAGGACAGCACATCGGCTGCGAAGAGATGGCTGCCACCGAACGCTTCAGCCAACCGCCTATGCGATACAACGAGGCCGCACTCGTACATAAACTCGAGGAACTGGGCATCGGACGACCCTCCACTTATGCCCCGACCATCTCTACCATTCAGCAGCGCGAGTATGTCCGCCGTGGAGAGTTCGAAGGGACAAAACGTGCTTACGGAGTCATTACACTCAGCAACGGAGAGATCAAACACAACAAGCGCGAGGAAAACGTGGGAAGCAACCGCGGACGCCTCGTCCCCACCGACGTGGGAGTCATCGTCAACGACTTCCTTGTCGACCACTTCCCCAAAATCATGGACTACAACTTCACGGCAAATGTGGAGCAGGAATTTGACAACATCGCCGAGGGCAACGAAGTATGGAGCGATCTGATTCAGCATTTCTATGCCGACTTCAACCCTGCCGTGGAGGCCGTCATCGCAGAGCGCACCGACCACAAGGTGGGAGAACGCGAACTGGGCACCGACCCTGAAAGCGGAAAGACCGTCAGCGTGAAAATCGGACGCTTCGGTCCCATGGTGCAGATTGGAAGCGGCGAAGACAGCGACGGCCAGAAACCGCGCTTCGCCAAACTGACCAAAACACAGTCCATCGCGTCCATCACCCTCGAAGAAGCTCTCTCCCTCTTCCGCCTGCCACGTACAGTGGGCGAATACGAGGACGAAGAGGTACGCGTGGGCACCGGAAACTACGGGCCATACATCTACTTCAAGGGGAAATACACCTCCCTGGGCAAAGCTGACGATCCCTACACCATCACCATTGAACGTGCCGTAGAACTCATCGAGGCTGCCCGCGAAGCGGAGAAGAAGAGCCATCTGAAGAAATTCGAAGAGGAGCCGGGACTGGAAATCCGGGACGGACGTTTCGGACCCTATCTCGTCTTCAACGGCACCAACTACCACATTCCGAAACAGCAGGCGGAGCGCGCCGGCGAACTTACACTCGAGGAATGCCATGCCATTATCGAAAACGAAAAGGCAAAGGGCGGAACCAAGAAGACCAAGACACGCAAAACTGCCACAGCAGCAAAAAGCAAGAAATGAAGTGCATTGCCCTCATCGGATACATGTGCGTGGGAAAAACCACCATCGGGAAAGCCCTTTCCAAAAGAACGGGACTGCGCTTCTACGACCTCGACTGGTACATCGAACACCGATTCAGACGGAAAATCCCTGAAATCTTCGCCGAAGACGGAGAAGAGAAATTCAGAATCATGGAGCAGAATATGCTCCACGAAGTGGCGGAATTCGAGGACATCGTACTCAGTTGCGGAGGAGGAACACCCACATGGGCCGACAACATGGAATACCTCAATGCCACGGCACAGACCTTCTACATGAAGGCGGCACCGGAAACCATTCTGGCACACCTGGCCATGGCACGCGGCAACCGACCCATTCTGGCTGGGAAAAGCCCGGATGAACTCGATGCCTTCGTACGGAAACAACTGGCGGAACGCGAAGCTTTCTACGCCAAGGCCCAGCATACCATAAACGTGGACATCCTCGACAGTTTCGAAAAAATCAACGACGTGGTGGAAATGATTGCCGCACAACTGGAAACGACAACGGCATGACACCCTGCAGGAGCCATACCGGAACATCCGTCTGAAAGGGAACCGCCGGCTAAAACGGAATCGGAGGAAATCCCTCCCCCCCACACAACCAAAGTACCCAAGCATCCAAGCACACACAGAAAACGCAACAACAGCCCATGAGAAAGTGGAGAATCGAAGACTCCGAAGAATTGTACAACATCAAAGGATGGGGAGTCAACTACTTCGGCATCAATGATAAAGGTCATGCCTATGTACGTCCGAAGAAGGACGATGTGCAGATTGACCTCGCAGACGTAATGGAAGACCTCAGCAATGCCGACATTACGGCACCCGTACTGCTACGCTTTCCCGACATCCTGAACAACCGCATCGAAAAGACTGCCGGATGCTTTGCAAAGGCAGAAAAGGAATATGACTACAAAGGGGAGCATTTCATCGTCTACCCCATCAAGGTGAACCAGATGCGCCCTGTGGTGGAGGAGATTATCTCGCACGGCAAGAAATACAACCTCGGACTGGAATGCGGTTCGAAACCGGAACTCCATGCCGTGCTGGCCACCAACATGGACTCCGACAGCATCATCGTCTGCAACGGACACAAGGACCAGAATTTCATCGAACTGGCACTCCTGGCACAGAAGATGGGGAAACGTGTCTTCCTCGTCATCGAAAAACTGCCGGAACTCGACATCATTGCCCGCACCGCAGAAAAGCTTGGAGTGCGCCCGAATCTGGGCATACGCATCAAACTGGCAAGCCGCGGCACCGGAAAATGGGAAGAGAGCGGAGGCGATGCCTCAAAGTTCGGACTCAACAGCACCGAACTCCTCCAGGCTCTCAACAAGCTCGAAGACCTCGGACTCCGCGACTGCTTCAAACTCATACACTTCCACATCGGCAGCCAAATCACCAAAATCCGTACCGTCAGCATCGCACTGCGCGAAATGGCACAATACTATGTGCAACTGCGGAAAATGGACTTCGGCATCGAATTCGTCGACTGCGGAGGCGGACTGGGCGTGGACTATGACGGGACACGCAGCAGCAACTCCGAATCGTCGGTCAACTACAGCGTACAGGAGTATGTCAACGACATCGTCTACACCCTTTCCGAGGCGGCGAACGAAAACGGAATACCCCACCCCAACATCATCACCGAGGGCGGACGCTCCCTCACCGCACACCATTCCGTCCTGATTCTCGAAGTGCTCGAAACAGTCAAGGTACCGCACATGCCCGAAGACTTCGTACCGACAGAGCACGACCACAAACTGGTACACGAACTCAACAACATCTGGGACAAGACTTCCACACGTTCCATGCTCGAGGACTGGCACGACGCACAGGATATCCGCGAAGAGGCCCTCGACCTCTTCCGACACGGACTCCTCGACCTCAAGACCCGCGCACAGATAGAATCGCTCTACTGGAGCATCAGCCACGAAATCAGCGAACTGGCACACCACCAGAAACACTGCCCCGATGAGCTGCGGAAACTCGACAAGACGATGGCCGAGAAATACTTCTGCAACTTCAGTCTCTTCCAGAGTCTGCCCGACCATTGGGCACTCGACCAGCTTTTCCCCATCATGCCGATACAGCGATTGGAGGAAAAACCCACACAGAGTGCCACACTCCAGGACATTTCCTGCGACTCGGACGGTAAAATCGGGGCATACGTCAACCACGACCACCAAACCAACTATATTCCGCTGCACACCCTGAGAAAGGGCGAAAAGTACTATATTGCCGTCTTCCTCGTAGGAGCCTATCAGGAAATTCTCGGCAACATGCACAACCTCTTCGGCGACACCAATGCCGTACACATCTCCGTCGACGGCGACAGCTACAGCATCGACAAGACCATCGACGGCGAGACCGTGGCGGACGTGCTGGAATATGTCCAGTACGACCCCAAACATCTCGTCCGCCGGCTCGAAAGCTGGGTGTCGGGAGCCGTGAAGGACGGAAAAATCACTACCGAAGAAGGCAAGGAATTCATCAGCAACTACCGCGCCGGACTCTACGGATACACCTATCTGGAATAGCAAACGTCCACAGCCCGCAAGCGTCAGCCGTCATTTCAAAGCATACGTATGGTAAAGATTGAAGCATCGTGGGGCAGGGTCCTTGCCGACGAGTTCGAAAAGCCCTATTTCAAGTCGCTTACGGAATTCGTCCGCAACGAATACCACCAAGGGCCCTGCTATCCTCCCGGCAGGCAGATATTTGCCGCCTTCGACCTCTGTCCTTTCGACAAGGCGAAGGTGGTCATCATCGGACAGGACCCCTATCACGAACCCGGACAGGCCGAAGGGCTCTGCTTCTCCGTGGCGCAAGGCGTAACCCCTCCACCCTCACTCGTCAACATCTTCAAGGAGATTGAAGACGACCTCGGCACGCCACCGCCACCCGACGGCAGCCTGCGACGCTGGGCGGAACAGGGCGTACTGCTCCTCAATGCCACACTTACCGTCAGGGCACATATGGCGGGAAGCCACCAACGCCGGGGATGGGAAGAATTCACCGATGCCGTCATCAGCCGGCTCGCACAGGAGCGCACGGGCATCGTCTTCATCCTTTGGGGAAGCTATGCCCAACGCAAAGGGGCTGTCATCGACCGCACACGGCACCTTGTGCTGCAGTCGGCTCATCCATCGCCCCTGAGTGCCTACCGCGGATTCTTCGGAAACCACCATTTCTCGACCGCAAACGCCTACCTCGAAAAACAGGGATTGACACCCATCAGGTGGTAGTGCACCACGACATTCATTCCACGACAACAAACAACCTACCCTAATACCCTTGCAAACATGAAAAGAAGTCTTACACTGTTTTTGGCCTTCTGCGCCTTCATCATGGCCTCCGCACAGAGTGTCGATGTCTATCATTCGGGAATCCTTTCCTCTTATTCCTATACGGAACTGACCGATATCAGCCTCAACGCTTCCGAGACTTCCACACAACTTGTGGTAAACAAGACCGGCAATCAACTGACCGTAGATGCCGACAATGTGAAAAGCATCGTATTCAGCGACCAGCCTGTAGACGCTTGTACAAAATATGCAGACGACAAACCGGCACAGGTGGTGTTCTCGTGCATCGAAGTCAACAACGTCAATCCCCTGCAGCATCTGAACTTCAAGCTCGAGAAATCAAACAAATATTATTTCGATGCCGTCATCCTCTTCTCCTCGAACATCAACTTCAGCAAGAAGGAGGATGTGGTGTATATCCACAACAACGAGAACGTGCAACCCATCCTCAACAACTGGGAACACTACATCAAGCCACTCAAGGACCGCGGCATCAAAGTGCTGCTCTCCATCCTCGGCAACCACGACGGTTCGGGATTGGCAAACCTTGACGATGAGCGTGCGCAACAGTTTGCCAAGGCCATTGCCGACACCCTCGACAAATACGACCTTGACGGCGTGTTCTTCGACGACGAGTATTCCGAGTACAACAAGGGTCTGAAGGGACAGGGATACAAGGGATTCCTGGACAGCCCCAGCTACGAGGCCGCAAGCCGACTGGCCTACGAAACGAAGAAAGCCATCGGCGACAAGTGGCTGGTGCTCTACAAATACGGACACTACAACATGGCTGTGAGCGTCGACGGCAAGAAGCCCGGCGAATATGTCGACTATGTGCTCACCGACTACAACCAAAGTGCAGCAGGAATGACCACGCAATATCCCGGAGTGAAAAACTCACAGGTGGGATGCTACAGCGTGGACATCAACGGATACACCAACAAGAGCAATGTCAAGAAGTTGCGTACAGGGAAATACGGTGCCTTCATGATCTACAACCTCGACCAGACGGCCTACGACTTCTCGTACAGCAAGGTCATCAACCTCGAGGACTTTGGAAAATATCTCTTCGACGATGAACTGAAAGTGGAGGAGGCCCTGTACTACAAGGATTGGACGCCCATCGAAGACTTGCGCGAGCCTAACCGCTAATACCCGGCCACCATACGTCGATGCCCTGAAGCCCGAAGGCCGAAGGGCATCGTTCCCATATGGCACGGAAGAGACGACACCGTTCTCCGAACCGACAGAAAACCATAGACAGCACCGGCCGAAAACCGCCGCCACAACCCCTCACCACAACCAGTAGACACGAATATGCTTCCTATACTCCAGGTCGGCGATGTCCTCATCTCGCCCGACATCCTCACCGAAAAGTTCTGCTGCGACCTCGAAGCCTGCGGCGGACAATGCTGCGTGGAGGGCGAAGCGGGTGCTCCCGTTACGCTCGAGGAAATTGACCACCTCGAAGAAGTCCTTGCCGAAGTCTGGGACGACCTGTCGCCGAAAGCCCGCGCAGTCATCAACCGCGAAGGTGTGTCGACCATCGATCCCGAGGGCGACCTCGTCACCACCATCGTCAACGGCAAGGACTGCGTGTTCACCTGCTACGGTGATGTCACCACCCCGGCCGGCACCGCCCACGACTGCTGTCTGTGCGCCACGGAGAAGGCCTTCCGCGAAGGGCGCACCTCATGGCCCAAACCCATCAGCTGCTACCTCTATCCCATCCGCGAAAAACGCCTCAGCAACGGCACCGTCGCACTGAACTACCATCGTTGGAAGGTCTGCGAATGCGCCGTACGAAAGGGACGCGAGCTGCAACTCCCCGTATACCGCTTTCTGAAAGAACCGCTCATACGGCGTTTCGGGCAGGAGTGGTACGACGAACTGGTTGCACTTGCCGACGAACTCCGCAGACAGGGCATGCTCTGAAAACGAACGTCAAATACAGCACTGTACAGTGGCAAACGCCGTTCATCTTCGGCACTCTGCCACGTTCATAGAGCACAAAAAAAGCCTAATTCCGCATTTTTCGAAAAAAAAGGAGGAAAAATTTTGTCTGTTTTGCAACTATCCCTAATTTTGCATCACCATTGGACCATGGTGTAATGGTAACACTACAGGTTTTGGTTCTGTCATTATGGGTTCGAGTCCCGTTGGTCCAACCTCTTTTCAGCGCGGAAAAGAGAAAAGAGAGTGAAAGAGTTCCTACAACGCGGCTCTTTCACTCTCTTTTTTGCATCTCAAAGCATCACCCCCATCGTCATGGCATCGTTAAAATCCCTGGCCAAGGACACTGCCATCTACGGATTGAGCAGCATCGTAGGCCGCTTCCTCAACTACCTTCTTGTACCGCTCTACACTGCGAGGATTTCTGCAGCAAGCGGAGGTTATGGCGTAGTCACCGAAATCTACAGCTATACGGCTCTATTCTTCGTCATCCTCACCTTCGGCATGGAGACTTCGCTCTTCAGGTTCATCAACCGTTCCGACGAGGACAATCCCCAGCGCGTATACACCACCGCCCTCTTTGCCGTAGGGACCGTCGCATTGTGCTTCCTTACCATCGTGGGGCTGGCACTGCCGTCCATCAGCGGGGCCATGGGCTATGCCACACATCCCGAATATGTGATGACCATGGCATGCGTGGTGGCACTCGATGCCTTCCAGGCCATCCCATTCGGATATCTCCGGTATCAGAAACGGCCGATACGCTTTGCATTGCTGAAAACGGGATTCATCGTCCTCAACATCGCACTGAACCTCATCTTCTTCCTCATCCTGCCGGACATGATACCCGGATGGACGACCACCGTGGGACACATCTTCTATATCAACCTCTTCTGCACGGGAATCATCACGCTGGGATTCTGGCGCGAAATCTTCGGTCTGCCCTGGCAGATTGACTTCGCCCTGCTCCGCCGCATGCTCTCCTATGCATGGCCCATCCTGATACTCGGCATTGCCGGCATCCTCAACCAGACGGCCGACAAGATTATCTTCAAGCACGTCATGCCCGGCAAGGAGGGCGAGGTACAGCTGGGAATCTATGGCGCAGGGGTGAAGATTGCCATGATTATGGCCATGATCACCCAGGCTTTCCGCTATGCCTACGAACCTTTCGTCTTCGCCAGCAACCGCAGCGACGACGAGGCCGACAAGCGGCACACCTATGCCGATGCCATGAAGTTCTTCGTCATCTTCACCCTCCTGGCATTCCTCTGTGTCGTCGGATACATGGATATCCTCAAGCACCTCATCGGCAGCGACTACTGGCCTTCGCTGAAGGCGGTACCCATCGTCATGGTGGCAGAAATCCTGATGGGCATCTATTTCAACCTCTCCTTCTGGTACAAGCTCACCGACCGCACCATTTGGGGGGCATGGTTCTCCGGGGCCGGATGCATCATCCTCATCGCCACAAACATCATCTTTATCCCTCAATACGGCTTTATGGCCTGTGCATGGGGCGGGGTGGCAGGCTACGGCACGGCAACGTTGCTCAGTTACTTCGTCGGACAGCACTACTACCCCATCGACTACCCTCTGCGGCGGATTGGTGGATATGCCCTCCTCACCGCGGGTCTCTATGCTGTCATGACCTGCACAGCGGGCATCATTCCCTCGGCGTTCCTGAGGATATGCCTCAACACGCTCCTTATTCTCACCTTCACGGCAGCGGTGATACGCTATGATTTCCCCTTACGCCAGCTGCCCGTCATCGGACGTTTCTTCCGCTGAAACGACATTGCCTCCATTCTTCACCTCACAACCTTTTCCGAATTCCATTTTCTGAAATGCCCACCCTTACTCTGCAAAACGGCCTGCGCGTCATCTTCGAACCCCGACAGACCGACGTGGTCTACTGCGGCTACGTCGTCAAGGCCGGTACCCGCAACGAAGAGCCTGCCGACTCCGGCATGGCTCATTTTATCGAACACATGGGATTCAAAGGCACCGAACGCCGGAGAAGTTTCCACATCAACAACAGCCTGGAACGCCTCGGAGGCGACCTCAACGCCTTCACCAACAAGCAGGAAACGGTATATTATGCCACCATCCTCCGCGATTTCTTCCCCAATGCTGTGGACATTCTTTCCGACCTGGTGTTCCACAGTGTCTATGCCCAGGCGGAAATCAACAAGGAAGTGGAGGTTATCTGCGATGAAATAGAGAGTTATCAGGATTCCCCCTCGGAACTGATATTCGACGATTTCGAGGCCATGCTTTTCGAAGGCAGCCCCCTCGGGCGCGACATTCTGGGACGCAGCGAACGCCTGCGCGAATACACCACGTCCGATGCACTGCACTTTGTACGCCGATGGTACCGCCCGGACAACATGGTATTCTATGTCACCGGAAACCTGCGGTGGGAACGCATCGTCGACCTCCTCGAACGCCACACCCCGAAAGCCGGAGAGATTCCTCCCCTCGCAGACCGCATACTCCAACCGTCTCCCCTACCCTCAATGGGACAGCGCAAGACGGTGGACCGTCATACACACCAGGCACATGTGGTTATGGGGGCACCTACATTCGGTGGAGGGAATCCGCAACGCTATGCCCTCGCACTTCTCAACAACATGCTCGGCGGACCGGCCATGAACTCGCGGCTGAACATGTCGCTGCGCGAGCACGCCGGACTGGTATACAGCGTCGATTCCTACCTGACAACCTATATCGACACCGGATTCTGGTGTGTCTATTTCGGTTGCGACGGGCACGATGTAGAACGCTGCCTGAAACTGGCGGGAAAGGAACTGCAGCGGCTCATCGACACGCCCCTCACCCCGCGCCGTCTTGCCGCAGCGCAGACACAGCTCATCGGACAGCTCCGCATTGCCGACGCCAATGCCGAAGGCTATGCACTGGCCATGGGAAAGGAATACGCCCATTACGGCACCATACGCGACACCGACGCCATCGTCGAAGCCATCCGCAGCGTCACGGCGGAAGACCTTCACAAGCTGGCGACGGAAATTTATGCCAAGGACCGCATCTCGACACTCATCTACGCTTAGCGATTACTACAAGAGAACAATTCATACAACACATCTCATGAGAGAAAATTTTCTGTACAAGATCAATAGCGGCAAGCCCAACAAGATGAAGTTCTTTGTCCTGGGCTATCTAAAAAGTATGGTTCCGAGCATTTTCTTCCAAAAAAGGCTCAACCATGTCCTTGAAAAGGCACGGAAACGCGACGACTACGAGTACATTCTGAAAAGAGTAGACTATTACATCAAGCTTAATGCTCCTTTTGCTCTCTCCGAGAAGGATGAAATCAGACGTGGACCAGCATGGATTCATTACCGGGGTCCGTTCTCCAAGTTCACACCCAAGATGTTCCATTCTGCTTATTACCTCGACCAGTTGGACGTCACACGCTGGTTTCCGCAACACTTGCGTTGGGACTTTTGTCCAGGTGACGTGTATTTTACCCCCCCCTGTCCGTGTATCGTAAAAAGTCGGTTGCTCACTGAAGACAACTCAAACTCGGTGATACTGAAACTTGACAAGCTGCGCCATTTCTTATTTGTTCACGACCGAAAATCATTCCGCGAAAAGCAGGACAAAGTCATCTTCCGAGGCAAAATCCGCTCCAGCCGCGTCCGAACGGCCTTTCTCAAGAAATTCATCAATCACCCCATGTTTGACTGCGGAGTGGTGGAATCGCGTGAGGATGTCCCGAAAGAATGGGAACGACCGAAACGAACCATCAGGGAACATTTGGACTACAAGTTCATCATGGCACTGGAAGGAAACGATGTGGCTTCCAACCTCAAATGGGTTATGTCCTCCAATTGTCTGGCCGTAATGACTCGTCCAACCTGTGAAACATGGTTCATGGAAGGCTCATTGATAGCCGGTTATCACTATGTGGAAGTAAAAGAGGATTTCTCCGACCTTGAAGAAAAAATCAGATATTATACCGAACATATACAGGAAGCCGAAGACATTATCGCTCATGCCCACGAGTACGTAAGCCAGTTTATGGACAAAGAGCGAGAAGAGATTATACAGCTTTTGGTTTTACAGAAATATCTACGGCTTTCCGGACAATACTGAACCCACCGCCAAACGTCAGGCAACACCGCCATCCCCAACCCTTATTCCTCATGACCCACCCCCTCTCCATCTTCCGCTTCTGCCCGGTCTGCGGTGCTCCGGAATTCCACATCCACGATGCCCGGTCGAAGCGTTGTGCCCGCTGCGGATTCACCTATTATCTCAACGCTTCCGCTGCCACGGTGGCGGTCATCCGCGATGCCGAAGGTCGGTTGTTGGCGGTGCGCCGTGCCAAGGATCCCGCACGTGGCACCCTCGACCTTCCGGGAGGTTTTGTCGACCCCGGTGAAGGCATTGCCGAGGGCTGCCTGCGCGAGGTCCGCGAGGAGGTCGGATTGGAGGGGCGCATCGCACGCTTCCTCTTCTCGCTCCCTAACGATTACCTCTTCAGCGGATTCCATGTCCCCACCGCCGACAGTTTCTTTGAAGTCACGGTGGAGCACCCCGAAACAGCCTGTGCCGCAGATGATGCAGGGGAGATACTATGGCTCGCACCGCACGAAATCCGTCCCGAAGACTTCGGGCTGGATAGCATTCGCAAGGGGATAAGCCTGCTTTTAAGCGATTATTTGGCAGAAAACCACTGATATACAGAAGTTTTTTTCTATATTTGCGCGGTTTTAGCCGCTTTGTCAACATGCCCTTTACGGCATGATGACGCACATTCACCCCGGAAGAATCCCCTTTCTGCCAACAAATACACTTTTATAAATTATATTTTTTCGATGAACGTTATCACAAAGACTGTCTCGCTGCCTGATGGGCGTACCATCAGCATTGAGACTGGAAAACTGGCAAAGCAGGCCGACGGAGCGGTGATGCTCCGCATGAACAACACGATGCTGCTTGCCACCGTCTGCGGTGCCAAAGACGCTGCCCCCGGCACCGACTTCATGCCCCTTCAATGCGACTACAAAGAGAAGTACTCTGCCGCCGGACGCTTCCCCGGAGGTTTCACCAAGCGCGAAGGTCGCGCCGGTGACTACGAAATCCTTACCTCCCGACTCGTTGACCGCGCCCTCCGCCCCCTCTTCCCCAGCGATTATCACGCCGAGGTTTATGTCAACATCATCCTCTTCAGTGCCGACGGTGTGGACATGCCCGATGCCCTTGCAGGTTTTGCCGCATCGGCAGCACTTGCATGCTCCGACATCCCCTTCGAAGCTCCCATCTCTGAAGTACGCGTAGCACGCATCAACGGCGAATACGTCATCGACCCCACCTTCGCACAGCTCGAACAGGCCGACATGGACCTCATGGTCGCTGCCACCGAAGAAAACATCATGATGGTGGAAGGCGAAATGAAGGAAGTGCCCGAAAGCGCACTCCTCGAAGCCCTCAAGGCTGCCCACGAGGCCATCAAGCCCATGTGCCGCCTCCAGGTTGAACTCGCCAAGGAACTCGGCACCGACGTGAAGCGCGAATACTGCCACGAGGTGAACGACGAGGAGCTCCGCGCTGCCGTTCGCGAAGCCTGCTACCAGCCGGCCTACGACGTCACTCGCCAGGGTCTGGAAAAGCACGCACGCTTCGACGCTTTCGAGGCCATCCGCGAAAACTTCAAGGAGCAGTACGCCGCCAGCCACACCGAACTCACACCCGAGGAACTGGAAGAGAAGAATACGCTCATCGACCGTTACTACCACGACGTCGAGAAGGACGCCATGCGCCGCTGCATCCTCGACGAAGGAATCCGCCTTGACGGACGCCACACCACCGACATCCGCCCCATCTGGTGCGAAGTCAGCCCCCTGCCCATGCCTCACGGTTCGGCCATCTTCACACGCGGTGAGACACAGAGCCTCTCCACCACCACTCTCGGCACCAAACTCGATGAGAAGATGGTGGACGACGTGCTCGACAAGAGCTACATGAAGTTCCTCCTCCACTACAACTTCCCCCCCTTCTCCACCGGCGAAGCCAAGGCCCAGCGCGGCGTCGGACGTCGCGAAATCGGACACGGACACCTTGCATGGCGCGGTCTGAAGGGACAGATTCCTGCCGACTTCCCCTACACCGTTCGTGTGGTAAGCGACATCCTCGAGAGCAACGGTTCCAGTTCCATGGCTACCGTCTGCGCAGGCTGCCTCTCACTCATGGACGCCGGTGTGCCCCTCAAGGCTCCCGTCAGCGGTATCGCAATGGGACTTATCAAGAATCCCGGTGAGGACAAGTATGCCGTCCTCTCCGACATCCTCGGCGATGAGGACCACCTCGGAGATATGGACTTCAAGACCACCGGTACACTCAAGGGTCTCACCGCCACACAGATGGACATCAAGTGTGACGGTCTTTCCTACGAAATCCTCGAGAAGGCTCTTATGCAGGCCAAGGCCGGACGTGAGCACATCCTCGGCGAAATGATGAAGACCCTCGACGCTCCCCGTGCCGATTTCAAGCCCCAGGTTCCCCGCATCGTGGCATTCGAGATTCCCAAGGAATTCATCGGTGCTGTCATCGGTCCTGGCGGAAAGATTATCCAGGGCATGCAGGAAGACACCGGTGCCACCATCACCATCGACGAAGAAGACGGTGTGGGCAAGGTGCAGGTATCGGCTCCCAACAAGGAGAGCATCGATGCCGCTGTAGCAAAGATCCGTGCCATCGTCGCCATTCCCGAAGTGGGCGAAGTGTACGATGCCAAAATCGTCAGCATCATGCCCTACGGATGCTTCGTGGAATTCATGCCTGGCAAGGAAGGACTCCTCCACATTTCCGAAATGGCATGGAACCGTCTGGAGACAGTTGAAGAGACCGGTCTCAAGGAAGGTGACACCATTCAGGTGAAACTCCTTGAAATCGACGAGAAGACCGGCAAGTTCCGTCTCTCACACCGCGTACTCGAAGAGAAGCCCGAGGGTTGGGAAGAGCGTCCCCGCCGTCCCCGCCGCGAGGGAGAACCCGGACGCCGCCCACGTCGTGAGGGAGATGGCCGTCGCCCCCGCCACGAAGGCGAAGCATAAACCCGTCATCTACGGCAAACGCTGAATCTACATCGGCAGGCCGTCCGTCATACATCCCCGCAACCTTCCATCACAGAGGGTTGCGGGGATTTTCCTGTCATAACGGAACTGCATGAACATATAATATATAAGGAGCCGGCCGAATCCGTCGAGACTGCAAAATCAGTCTAATCCGGATTCAACAATTTCTCCTCAACTGTCCTTTTCCGGAAATCAGAAACATCGGACTTCTTTGGGCAAAAGTACGGATGTTTTGCATCGAAAGTACGGATGTTTGTCTCAAAGAAGTCCGATGTTTTGTATCTTCTACAACACGTTTTAATTGTTAATTATGTGTGAAGTAAATCTGTATCATGTCATTCCGACATGCACTCTTTCTCTCCTCCTAAAAAAAAGTTTTTGAAAAAAACCTACATTTCCTACACCCGAAACCCAAACCTTCTGTATTCCCTTGCTATTTCGGGTGAAGGATAGGGTGTAGGAGGGGATGTAGGATACGCAAAATGGTGTAGGATTCCAGCCGTTTCAAAGAACAACGCCATGCTTTCCATAATGTACAGCCTCGGCACTACACCGCAAACGCCCCAAAATGGGTGAAGCCTTGAAGGGAAGGCACAATGTGATAGCTAACAGGTGTTTGGCATATCACGTACCTCGTGAGCCACAAATCCTATCCCTTTAGGGGCCCTTAGTGGAAGACTTTCAATTCTACTAATCCGCACTATACCGCCATTTCGTAAACTCCCCCTACTACGTGCATTATCGTTGGCAGTTCTTTCGTATTCAATGCCTCATAAGCATTGGTGTTGACTCCTCC